>NZ_MIIV01000181.1:0-3633 GCF_001743015.1 Shigella sp. FC1567 | reverse complement strand
GCTTATAATCTGGTGAGATATCAGATGATTAAAATGGCGGAACATCTGAAAGGTTACTGGCCGAATCAACTGAGTTTCTCAGAATCATGCGGAATGGTGATGAGAATGCTGATGACATTGCAGGGCGCTTCACCGGGACGTATACCGGAGCTGATGCGCGATCTTGCAAGTATGGGACAACTTGTGAAATTACCGACGAGAAGGGGAAGGGCCTTCCGAGAGTGGTAAAGGAGAGGCCCTGGAAATACCCCACAGCCCCGAAAAAGAGCCAGTCAGTTGCTTAACTGACTGGCATTACTTCCTAGGAGAGATTTTTTCTTATTATTCCTCCCCATCTGGTGTTACCCTCCTGCCCATTAACCCATTCAACAGAACTGTGACGCGCCATGGCAAATATCGCTTTGCCGATAGAGCTATGACCGCCAGAAACATGCTTATGAGTATAAAAGAGCAAACGTTAATGACGCCTTACCTACAGTTTGACCGCAACCAGTGGGCAGCTCAGCGTGATTCCGTACCTATGACGTTATCGGAAGATGAGATCGCCCGTCTCAAAGGTATTAATGAAGATCTCTCGTTAGAAGAAGTTGCCGAGATCTATTTACCTCTGTCACGTTTGCTGAACTTCTATATAAGCTCGAATCTGCGCCGTCAGGCAGTTCTGGAACAGTTTCTTGGTACCAACGGGCAACGCATTCCTTACATTATCAGTATTGCTGGTAGTGTCGCGGTGGGGAAAAGTACAACCGCCCGTGTATTGCAGGCGCTATTAAGCCGTTGGCCGGAACATCGTCGTGTTGAACTGATCACTACAGATGGCTTCCTTCACCCTAATCAGGTTCTGAAAGAACGTGGTCTGATGAAGAAGAAAGGCTTCCCGGAATCGTATGATATGCATCGCCTGGTGAAGTTTGTTTCCGATCTCAAGTCCGGCGTGCCAAACGTTACAGCCCCTGTTTACTCGCATCTTATTTATGATGTGATCCCGGATGGAGATAAAACTGTTGTTCAGCCTGATATTTTAATTCTTGAAGGGTTAAATGTCTTACAGAGCGGAATGGATTATCCACACGATCCACATCATGTATTTGTTTCTGATTTTGTCGATTTTTCGATATATGTTGATGCACCGGAAGACTTACTTCAGACGTGGTATATCAACCGTTTCCTGAAATTCCGCGAAGGGGCTTTTACCGACCCGGATTCCTATTTTCATAACTACGCGAAATTAACTAAAGAAGAAGCGATTAAGACTGCCATGACATTGTGGAAAGAGATCAACTGGCTGAACTTAAAGCAAAATATTCTACCTACTCGTGAGCGCGCCAGTTTAATCCTGACGAAAAGTGCTAATCATGCGGTAGAAGAGGTCAGACTACGCAAATAATTTGCAGGGGAGCGAATACTCCCCTTTCTTATTTTTCTGCACTACGCAGGGATATTTCACCGCCCATCCAGGGTTTTATTATTCCATCCTGCTCAAGTAATAAAGCCCCCTGTTTGTCTATTCCGCGTGAAATGCCAAATATTTCTTTATCACCAATGATAAGTTTCACTGGGCGATTAATAAAATTATCCAGCTTTTCCCAGCGCGACAGATAAGGTGCCAATCCTTCTTGTTCGAAGAGTTCCAACGCAGCACGTAATTCACGTATTAGCATGGCCGCCAACGTATTACGATCGAGATTGATCCCCGCTTCCTGCAGCGTGATCCACCCCTGATTAACGACACTCTCTTCAACACGGCGCATTGCCATGTTGATCCCGGCTCCAATGACTATTTGCGCCGCATCGCCAGTTTTGCCAGTCAGCTCCACAAGAATGCCTGCCAGCTTGCGATCCTGCAGATAGAGGTCATTAGGCCATTTGACACGAACTTTATCTGCTCCCAGCTTGCGTAATACTTCCGCCATCACGATACCGATAACCAGACTTAAACCAATCGCCGCCGCCGGGCCTTGTTCCAGACGCCAGAACATCGACAAATATAAGTTTGCGCCAAAAGGCGAAAACCATTTCCGCCCCCGGCGACCACGGCCAGCCTGCTGGTATTCTGCAACACAGGCATCGCCCGATTTAAGCTCTCCGATACGATCAAGAAGGTACTGATTCGTGGAGTCAATAACTGGCAGCACGGCTACACTACCGCCATCCAGCTGACCCAATATCTGTTCAGCATTAAGTAACTGGATGGGCTCAGGCAGGCTGTATCCTTTACCCGGAACGGTAAAGACATCAACGCCCCAGTCACGCAGTGTCTGAATGTGTTTATTAATAGCCGCCCGGCTCATTCCCAGCGTTTCACCCAACTGCTCGCCAGAGTGAAATTCACCGTTCGCTAACAGGGCAATCAATTTCAGTGGCACGGTGTTATCCTTCATGAAATTGTCTCCACTGCGCTCACTTCACCTGATGCACCAATAAAGCGGACTTCAGGCTCAAGCCAGACATTAAATTTTTCACCCACTTTTTGTCTTACATGGTGTGCCAGTTGCACCACATCTTCGCTTTTTGCATTGTCTTCATTAATGAGAACTAACGCCTGTTGACGGTGCACCGCAGCCCCACCCATTTGCATCCCTTTTAGCTGGCACTGATCAATAAGCCAACCTGCTGCCAGTTTTACTGAACCACCCGCCTGGGGGTAATTTGGTGCTGTTGGAAATTGCGCCAGTAATGCTTTAGCCGTTTCGGCAGATACAACAGGGTTTTTGAAGAAACTACCGGCATTGCCATTCACTTTTGGATCAGGGAGTTTGGTGGTGCGCATATGACACACCGCATTAAATACTTGCTGTGGCGTTACTGTTGTAGGATCCAGACGAGTTAAGTCACCATACGTTAGTACAGGTTGCCACTCTTTTAGCAGACGCAGACCTACGGCTACAATGGCGAAGCGATCCTGGTATTCATGTTTAAAAATACTGTCGCGATAGCCAAAACGGCACTCTTTGGCAGTTAAGCGCACTTGCTTGCCTGTCGCCAGTTCAACACAATCAACATAAGCGCAAACTCGCTGTAATTCTACGCCATAAGCACCAATATTCTGGATAGGTGATGAGCCGACACAACCAGGAATTAATGCCAGATTTTCCAGACCAGGCATACCTTCCTGCAAAGTGTATTTTACCAGGCGATGCCAGTTTTCTCCGGCTCCTACATGTAAATACCACGCATCAGGTTCATCATGAATTTCGATACCTTTGATCCGGTTGATGATCACCGTGCCGCGATAGTCTTCCAGAAAAAGTACATTACTTCCTTCACCCAGAATAAGAACGGGTTGTCCTTCTGCGGTTGCATACTGCCAGGCATTGAGTAATTGTTGTTCGTCTTCGGCACATACAATGTGCTGAGCATTATGATCAATGCCAAATGTGTTCCAGGGTTTTAAGGAGTGGTTCATAGCTGCTTTCCTGATGCAAAAACGAGGCTAGTTTACCGTATCTGTGGGGGGATGGCTTGTAGTTATGACGACAGGGAGAGTTTGTAGAAACGCCAAAAGGCCCAGTCTTCCGACCGGGCCTTCTGCTTAATTTGATGCCTGGCAGTTCCCTACTCTCGCATGGGGAGACCCCACACTACCATCGGCGCTACGGCGTTTCACTTCTGAGTTCGGCATGGGGTCAGGTG
>NZ_MIIV01000180.1:0-3646 GCF_001743015.1 Shigella sp. FC1567 | reverse complement strand
TGGCTGTTTTACGCGTATGACAGGATACGGAGGACGGTTGTGGCGCACGTCTTCGGTGAACGCACTCTGGCCACACTGGAGCGTCTTCTGAGCCTGCTGTCGGCCTTTGAGGTCGTGGTATGGATGACGGATGGCTGGCCGCTGTATGAATCACGCCTGAAGGGAAAGCTGCACGTTATCAGCAAGCGTTACACTCAGCGCATTGAGCGACATAATCTGAATCTGAGACAACATCTGGCAAGGCTGGGACGGAAGTCACTGTCGTTCTCAAAATCGGTGGAGCTGCATGACAAGGTCATCGGGCATTATCTGAACATAAAACACTATCAGTAAGTTGGAGTCATTACCTGGGTGCCAGACCATAGCTGGGGTGGTTTCGAGGGCGGAATTAACCGTTTCTATGGCGGTTATCGTACCAATGATGGCACCGAAATCATGCTCAGTCTGCGTCAGGATTCCTCGCTGGATGACCTGCAATGGTGGGGCGATTTCACCCCCGATCTGGGCTACGTCATTCCCAATACCCGCGACATTATGACTGCGCTGAAGGTACAGAACTTAAGCGGCAACTTTCGTTATAGCGTCACCGCGACTCCTGCCGGACATCATGATGAAAGCAAAGCCTGGCTACATTTTGGCAAATACGATCGCTATGACGACAAATACACCTATCCGGCAATGATGAACGGTTACATCCAGTATGACCTTGCCGAAGGCATCACCTGGATGAACGGTCTGGAAATCACCGACGGCACAGGACAGCTCTATCTCACGGGCCTGCTAACTCCTAACTTTGCCGCTCGCGCCTGGCACCATACCGGACGCGCCGACGGGCTGGACGTACCGGGAAGTGAAAGTGGGATGATGGTGAGCGCCATGTATGAAGCGTTAAAGGGCGTTTATCTCTCCACCGCTTACACCTACGCCAAACATCGCCCTGACCACGCTGACGATGAAACCACCTCTTTCATGCAGTTTGGTATCTGGTACGAATACGGCGGCGGACGTTTCGCCACGGCTTTTGATAGCCGCTTCTACATGAAAAATGCCTCTCACGATCCCAGCGACCAAATCTTCCTGATGCAATATTTCTACTGGTAATAAGGACTGTAATTTCATGAAAATAAAAACTATTTTAACGCCAGTAACCTGCGCTCTGCTGATAAGTTTTTCCGCCCATGCCGCTAACGCCGACAATTATAAAAACGTGATTAACCGTACTGGCGCGCCGCAGTACATGAAGGATTACGATTACGACGATCACCAGCGTTTTAATCCGTTTTTCGATCTCGGAGCCTGGCATGGTCATCTGTTGCCAGACGGCCCTAACACCATGGGCGGCTTTCCGGGCGTTGCGCTGCTGACGGAAGAGTACATCAACTTTATGGCCAGCAATTTCGACCGCCTGACCGTCTGGCAGGACGGCAAGAAAGTCGACTTTACGCTGGAGGCATACAGTATTCCCGGTGCGCTGGTGCAAAAACTGACAGCAAAAGATGTGCAAGTCGAAATGACTCTGCGCTTCGCCACGCCGCGCACGTCACTACTGGAAACCAAAATCACCAGCAATAAACCGCTGGATCTGGTGTGGGACGGCGAACTGCTGGAAAAACTGGAAGCGAAAGAAGGGAAACCGCTTTCCGATAAAACCATTGCTGGCGAATACCCTGACTATCAGCGCAAAATCAGCGCCACCCGTGATGGCCTGAAAGTCACCTTTGGCAAAGTGCGCGCCACCTGGGATCTGCTGACCTCCGGCGAATCGGAATATCAGGTGCATAAATCCCTGCCGGTGCAGACTGAAATCAACGGTAATCGCTTTACCAGTAAGGCGCATATCAACGGTTCGACCACGCTCTACACCACCTATTCCCATCTGCTGACCGCTCAGGAAGTTAGCAAAGAGCAAATGCAGATCCGCGATATTCTGGCGCGTCCGGCGTTTTATCTCACCGCCTCGCAGCAACGCTGGGAAGAATACCTGAAGAAAGGGTTAACCAATCCGGATGCGACGCCGGAACAGACGCGCGTCGCGGTGAAAGCGATCGAAACGCTCAACGGTAACTGGCGCTCACCGGGCGGTGCGGTGAAATTTAACACCGTTACACCGTCGGTGACCGGGCGCTGGTTCTCCGGCAATCAGACCTGGCCGTGGGATACCTAGAAGCAGGCGTTTGCGATGGCGCATTTCAATCCGGACATCGCCAAAGAGAATATCCGCGCGGTCTTCTCCTGGCAGATCCAGCCTGGCGACCGCGTGCGTCCGCAGGATGTGGGCTTTGTCCCCGACCTGATAGCGTGGAACCTTAGCCCCGAGCGTGGTGGCGATGGCGGCAACTGGAACGAACGTAATACCAAACCCAGCCTTGCCGCCTGGTCGGTGATAGAAGTGTACAACGTCACCCAGGATAAAGCCTGGTTGGCAGAGATGTACCCGAAACTGGTCGCCTATCACGACTGGTGGTTACGTAACCGCGATCACAACGGCAACGGCGTGCCGGAATATGGCGCGACCCGCGACAAAGCCCACAACACTGAGAGCGGCGAGATGCTGTTTGCGGTGAAGAAAGGCAACAAAGAAGAGACGCAGTCTGGGCTGAACAACTACGCCCGCGTGGTGGAGAAAGGCCAGTACGACAGTCTGGAAATTCCGGCACAGGTCGCTGCGTCGTGGGAATCGGGGCGTGATGATGCCGCCGTCTTTGGTTTTATCGACAAAGAACAGTTGGATAAATATGTCGCTAATGGTGGCAAACGTAGCGACTGGACGGTGAAATTCGCCGAAAACCGCAGTCAGGACGGAACGTTGCTGGGCTACTCGCTATTGCAGGAGTCGGTGGATCAGGCCAGCTATATGTACAGCGATAACCATTATCTGGCGGAGATGGCAACCATCCTCGGTAAGCCAGAAGAGGCCAAACGCTATCGCCAGTTGGCACAGCAGCTCGCGGACTACATCAACACCTGTATGTTCGACCCGACTACCCAGTTCTACTATGACGTACGTATTGAAGATAAACCACTGGCGAACGGCTGCGCGGGCAAACCGATTGTTGAGCGCGGTAAAGGGCCGGAAGGCTGGTCGCCGCTGTTTAACGGTGCGGCAACGCAGGCCAATGCCGACGCGGTGGTGAAGGTGATGCTCGATCCTAAAGAGTTCAACACCTTTGTCCCGCTGGGAACGGCGGCGTTAACCAATCCGGCTTTTGGCGCTGATATCTACTGGCGCGGGCGCGTATGGGTGGATCAGTTCTGGTTTGCTCTGAAAGGGATGGAGCGTTACGGTTATCGTGATGATGCCCTGAAGCTGGCGGATACGTTCTTCCGGCACGCCAAAGGATTAACCGCCGATGGCCCAATTCAGGAGAATTACAACCCGCTGACTGGCGCGCAGCAAGGCGCACCAAATTTCTCCTGGAGTGCCGCGCATTTGTATATGTTGTATAACGATTTTTTCCGTAAGCAATAATTTGCAACTGCTGGCGGATGCGGCGTAAACGCCTTATCCGCCCTACATGTGCAATCCTCCTGGCCGGATAAAACGCGGCAAGCGTTGCATCCGGCAACTGCACCGCGCCACTGGCGGATGCGGCGTGAACGCCTTATCCGCCCTACATGTGCGTCCCCGTAGGTCGGATAAGACGCG
>NZ_MIIV01000179.1:0-3665 GCF_001743015.1 Shigella sp. FC1567 | reverse complement strand
GCTGGCCGCTGTATGAATCACGCCTGAAGGGAAAGCTGCACGTTATCAGCAAGCGTTACACTCAGCGCATTGAGCGACATAATCTGAATCTGAGACAACATCTGGCAAGGCTGGGACGGAAGTCACTGTCGTTCTCAAAATCGGTGGAGCTGCATGACAAGGTCATCGGGCATTATCTGAACATAAAACACTATCAGTAAGTTGGAGTCATTACCGGCTCGGCGAATATTGATGTCGCCGGATATTCACATGAATCATTAAATTATGCGGATTCAAATCCAGGTAAAATAAAATTTACGCCTGGTGGAGTCGGGCGCAATATTGCACAAAACCTGGCGTTGCTGGGGAACAAAGCCTGGCTACTGAGCGCCGTAGGCAGTGACTTTTATGGTCAATCGCTGCTAACGCAAACCAATCAATCTGGCGTTTATGTCGATAAATGCCTGATTGTGCCGGGAGAAAATACGTCTAGTTATTTATCATTACTCGATAATACCGGTGAAATGCTGGTTGCTATAAATGACATGAATATTAGCAACGCTATTACAGCTGAATATCTCGCACAGCACCGTGAATTTATTCAGAGGGCAAAGGTCATTGTCGCGGACTGTAATATCAGTGAAGAGGCACTGGCATGGATTCTGGATAATGCCGCCAACGTACCCGTATTTGTCGATCCGGTTTCCGCATGGAAATGTGTCAAAGTGCGCGACCGTCTAAATCAGATCCACACTCTGAAGCCAAACCGCCTTGAAGCGGAAACCCTGAGTGGGATTGCGCTGTCAGGGCGTGAAGATGTGGCAAAAGTTGCTGCCTGGTTCCATCAACATGGCCTGAACCGACTGGTATTGAGCATGGGCGGCGACGGCGTTTATTACAGCGATATCAGCGGTGAAAATAGCTGGTCTGCGCCGATCAAAACCAATGTTATTAATGTTACCGGAGCGGGCGATGCCATGATGGCGGGACTTGCTTCGTGTTGGGTAGACGGAATGCCGTTTGCCGAATCTGTTCGTTTCGCACAGGGATGTTCGTCAATGGCGCTCTCCTGTGAATACACCAATAACCCCGATTTATCGATTGCCAACGTTATATCGTTAGTGGAGAACGCAGAACGTCTGAATTAAAAATTTCCCCTGAATTATTACAAATTTCCCCGGAAGTGCAGGACGCTTTAAAAAACAAAAAACCGGTTGTGGCGCTGGAATCGACCATTATTTCTCACGGGATGCCGTTCCCACAAAATGCCCAGACCGCAATTGAAGTAGAAGAAACTATTCGTAAACAGGGCGCTGTACCTGCCACTATCGCCATTATTGGCGGCGTGATGAAAGTGGGTTTAAGCAAAGAAGAATTTGAATTACTGGGTCGTGAAGGGCATAACGTGACCAAAGTTAGTCGTCGCGATTTACCTTTTGTTGTTGCCGCCGGAAAAAATGGCGCAACCACTGTGGCTTCAACGATGATTATTGCGGCGCTTGCCGGAATTAAAGTATTTGCCACCGGGGGAATTGGTGGTGTGCATCGCGGGGCGGAACATACCTTCGATATTTCTGCCGATTTGCAAGAACTGGCAAATACTAATGTCACCGTTGTTTGTGCCGGGGCGAAATCTATTCTCGATTTAGGATTAACCACTGAGTATTTAGAAACCTTCGGTGTGCCGTTAATTGGCTATCAGACTAAAGCGCTGCCTGCGTTTTTCTGCCGTACCAGCTCGTTTGACGTCAGTATTCGTCTCGACAGCGCCAGTGAAATTGCCCGTGCAATGGCGGTGAAATGGCAAAGCGGGCTGAACGGTGGCCTCGTGGTAGCGAACCCGATCCCGGAACAGTTTGCGATGCCGGAGGAATCTATCAATGCAGCCATAGATCAAGCCGTCGCCGAAGCCGAAGAGCAGGGCGTTATTGGTAAAGAAAGTACACTGTTCCTGCTGGCGCGCGTTGCTGAGCTGACCGGCGGTGACAGCCTGAAATCCAATATCCAGCTGGTATTCAACAACGCCATTCTGGCGAGTGAAATTGCCAAAGAATACCAGCGTCTCGCGGGTTAATTTCCGACGGGCAGAAAGCCGTCGCCCGTACTCATCAAGCATACCAAAACCTGGCGCTGACGCCGGGTTTACTGGCATGAAGGGAAAATCATTATGGATATAATGAGAAGTGTTGTGGGGATGGTGGTGTTACTGGCAATAGCATTTCTGTTGTCAGTGAATAAAAAGAGCATCAGTTTGCGCACGGTTGGAGCCGCACTGCTGCTGCAAATCGCTATTGGTGGCATCATGCTCTACTTCCCACCGGGAAAGTGGGCAGTAGAACAGGCGGCATTAGGCGTTCATAAAGTGATGTCTTACAGTGATGCCGGTAGGCCTTCATTTTTGGTTCGCTGGTTGGGCCGAAAATGGATGTCCTGTTTGACGGTGCGGGTTTTATCTTCGCCTTTCGCGTACTTCCGGCGATTATTTTCGTTACTGCGCTCATCAGTCTGCTGTACTACATTGGCGTGATGGGGCTGCTGATTCGCATCCTTGGCAGCATTTTCCAGAAAGCTCTTAACATCAGCAAAATCGAATCTTTTGTCGCAGTCACAACTATTTTCCTCGGGCAAAATGAGATCCCGGCGATCGTTAAACCGTTTATCGATCGCATGAATCGCAACGAGTTGTTTACCGCAATTTGTAGCGGGATGGCGTCCATTGCTGGTTCGATGATGATTGGTTATGCCGGAATGGGCGTACCAATTGACTACCTGTTAGCGGCATCGCTGATGGCGATCCCAGGTGGTATTTTGTTTGCACGTATTCTTAGCCCGGCCACCGAGCCTTCGCAGGTCACATTTGAAAATCTGTCGTTCAGCGAAACGCCGCCAAAAAGCTTTATCGAAGCGGCGGCGAGCGGTGCGATGACCGGGCTGAAAATCGCCGCTGGTGTAGCGACGGTGGTAATGGCATTTGTCGCAATTATTGCGCTGATCAACGGCATTATCGGCGGAATTGGTGGCTGGTTTGGTTTCGCCAATGCCTCTCTGGAAAGTATTTTTGGCTATGTGCTGGCACCGCTGGCGTGGATCATGGGTGTGGACTGGAGTGATGCCAATCTTGCGGGTAGCCTGATTGGGCAGAAACTGGCGATTAACGAATTCGTCGCTTACCTGAGTTTCTCCCCATACCTGCAAACGGGCGGCACGCTGGAAGTGAAAACCATTGCGATTATCTCCTTTGCGCTTTGTGGTTTTGCTAACTTTGGTTCTATCGGTGTTGTCGTTGGCGCATTTTCGGCTATTTCGCCAAAACGCGCGCCGGAAATCGCCCAGCTTGGTTTACGGGCGCTGGCAGCAGCAACGCTTTCCAACCTGATGAGTGCGACTATTGCCGGGTTCTTTATTGGTTTAGCTTGAGTTTCATTGCCGGATGTACGCGCTTATTAAGCGTTGCATCCGGCAATCGCGCTAGGTAATGACTCCAACTTACTGATAGTGTTTTATGTTCAGATAATGCCCGATGACCTTGTCATGCAGCTCCACCGATTTTGAGAACGACAGTGACTTCCGTCCCAGCCTTGCCAGATGTTGTCTCAGATTCAGATTATGTCGCTCAATGCGCTGAGTGTAACGCTTGCTGATAACGTGCAGCTTTCCCTTCAGGCGTGATTCATACAGCGGCCAGC
>NZ_MIIV01000178.1:0-3704 GCF_001743015.1 Shigella sp. FC1567 | reverse complement strand
TCGGCCTTTGAGGTCGTGGTATGGATGACGGATGGCTGGCCGCTGTATGAATCACGCCTGAAGGGAAAGCTGCACGTTATCAGCAAGCGTTACACTCAGCGCATTGAGCGACATAATCTGAATCTGAGACAACATCTGGCAAGGCTGGGACGGAAGTCACTGTCGTTCTCAAAATCGGTGGAGCTGCATGACAAGGTCATCGGGCATTATCTGAACATAAAACACTATCAGTAAGTTGGAGTCATTACCCATAATCTTAGGAAATAAATGATACATGCGCTTTTCGGACTATTGAAAACTGCCCCTGTGCTAAATTTGTAAACCCTGCGCCGACAGGCTTGCGTAAAACTCTTTTGGTGATAATGTGAGCCTTCCAAATCCAGACTATTCCGATTTGGGATCCATTTTGCCGTCCTGGCGTGTGTAACCGTTTTATCAAGGAATAAGCAGTATGCGTAAAATCGCATTAATTCTTGCGATGTTGTTGATCCCGTGCGTTTCGTTTGCCGGTTTGCTGGGCAGCAGTAGCTCGACCACGCCAGTGAGCAAAGAGTATAAGCAGCAGTTGATGGGATCCCCTGTCTACATCCAGATCTTCAAGGAAGAACGTACGCTCGATCTCTACGTCAAAATGGGCGAGCAATATCAGCTGCTCGACAGTTATAAAATCTGTAAATATTCCGGCGGCTTAGGGCCAAAACAGCGTCAGGGCGATTTCAAAAGCCCGGAAGGGTTTTATAGCGTCCAGCGTAATCAGTTAAAACCAGACAGCCGTTACTACAAAGCGATTAATATTGGTTTCCCCAATGCCTATGACCGTGCGCATGGTTATGAAGGGAAATACCTGATGATCCACGGCGATTGTGTTTCCATCGGCTGCTACGCAATGACCAATCAGGGTATTGATGAGATCTTCCAGTTCGTTACTGGTGCGCTGGTGTTTGGTCAGCCGAGCGTGCAAGTGAGTATTTACCCGTTCCGCATGACCGACGCCAATATGAAGCGCCATAAATATTCCAACTTTAAGGACTTCTGGGAGCAACTGAAGCCGGGTTACGACTACTTTGAGCAAACCCGTAAGCCACCGACCGTTTCTGTGGTCAATGGTCGTTACGTGGTCAGCAAGCCGTTAAGCCACGAAGTTGTGCAGCCACAACTGGCATCAAACTACACGCTCCCCGAGGCAAAATAAGCGCCATTCGCCTGGCATAATCTTTTGCCAGGTTTCATTGCCCGTCAGCGGCTGTGTCGCAATCACCGTGACCACATCATTCGGTGTGGTCTGCGAGCTGAAGTCGATTTCTACATCCTGATCCAGCAGCGTTGCCACGCCAAACGGTGCGCGGCGGGTGATCCAGTGCAGATTCGTCGAGCAATACGCCATTACATAGCGCCCATCCGAAAGCAGCATGTTGAAAACGCCCTTCTGCCGCAGTTCGTCCGCCAGTGAAGCGATATATTTAAACACTGCTGCCATGTTGCCCGGCGTGCGCGGGTAACGCTGCGTTAATTTATGCAGCAGCCAGCAGAAGGCTTTTTCGCTGTCGGTTTCGCCTACCGGGCGGAAGTTGCCGGTTTCCAGTGATTTGTAGCCCGTCAGTTGTCCGTTATGGGCATAAGTCCAGTTACGCCCCCATAACTCGCGGGTAAATGGGTGAGTATTTTCCAACGCCACCTCGCCCCGATTAGCCTGGCGAATATGAGCCACCACCGAACAGGATTTTATCGGGTAGTCCTGGACAAGTTTGGCGATGGGGGAATTAAAGCTGGGTTGTGGATCTTTAAATGTGCGACAGCCTTTACCTTCGTAAAAGGTAATGCCCCAGCCATCTTTATGTGGCCCGGTTCCACCACCACGCTGTACAAGTCCGGTGAAACTAAAGCAGATATCGGTAGGGACGTTGGCGCTCATCCCGAGCAATTCGCACATGGGTAACCTCCACAACAGCGGGAGCGCATGGCCCCCGGCGAAGATTGATTTAAGAATTTTCAGGTCGGATGCGGCGTAAACGAATTATTCGGCCTACGGTTCGCGTACAGATTTGTAGGCATGATAAGACGCGTCAGCATCGCATCAGGCATCAGCGCACAAGTGCCGGATGCGGCGTAAACGCCTTATCCGGCCTACGCCAGACTTACTTAACCATCTCTTTTTCAATTAACTGGATCAGGATATGGATCACTTTAATGTGAATCTCCTGAATGCGGTCGGCATAACCAAAGTGCGGTACGCGAATTTCGATATCCGCCGTGCCAGCCATTTTGCCGCCGTCTTTACCGGTCAGGGTGATCACTTTCATCCCCTTCTCACGCGCCGCTGCGATCGCTTTGATCACGTTTGCAGAGTTACCGGAGGTGGAGATCCCCAGCAGTACATCGCCTTCGCGACCTACCGCTTCAACGTAGCGGGAGAAAATATCATTGAAACCGAAATCATTACCGACGCAGGAAATATGACTAACGTCAGAAATAGCAATCGCCGGGTAGCCCGGACGGTTTTCACGGTAGCGACCGGTCAACTCTTCGGCAAAGTGCATAGCGTCGCAATGGGAACCGCCGTTGCCGCAGGAAAGCACTTTGCCACCGGCTTTAAAGCTGTCTGCTAACAGGACCGCCGCGCGCTGAATGGCGTGAATATTGGCGTCATCTTTTAAAAAGTTAGCCAGCGTTTCCGCCGCTTCGTTCAGTTCGTTACGAATAAGATCTTGGTACATGAGGATATCCTTCAGCATAAATGTAATAGACAAAATGCAGTGTACCGGATACCGCCAAAAGCGAGAAGTACGGGCAGGTGCTATGACCAGGACTTTTTGACCTGAAGTGCGGATAAAAACAGCAACAATGTGAGCTTTGTTGTAATTATATTGTAAATACATTGCTAAATGTATTTACATCCACTACAACCATATCATCACAAGTGGTCAGACCTCCTACAAGTAAGGGGCTTTTCGTTATGATGATTTTGAGTATTCTCGCTACGGTTGTCCTGCTCGGCGCGTTGTTCTATCACCGCGTGAGCTTATTTATCAGCAGTCTGATTTTGCTCGCCTGGACAGCCGCCCTCGGCGTTGCTGGTCTGTGGTCGGCGTGGGTACTGGTGCCTCTGGCCATTATCCTCGTGCCATTTAACTTTGCGCCTATGCGTAAGTCGATGATTTCCGCGCCGGTATTTCGAGGTTTCCGTAAGGTGATGCCGCCGATGTCGCGCACTGAGAAAGAAGCGATTGATGCGGGCACCACCTGGTGGGAGGGCGACTTGTTCCAGGGCAAGCCGGACTGGAAAAAGCTGCATAACTATCCGCAGCCGCGCCTGACGCCGAAGAGCAAGCGTTTCTCGACGGCCCGGTAGAAGAAGCCTGCCGGATGGCGAATGATTTCCAGATTACTCATGAGCTGGCGGATCTGCCGCCGGAGTTGTGGGCGTACCTTAAAGAGCATCGCTTCTTCGCGATGATGGTAATGACTCCAACTTACTGATAGTGTTTTATGTTCAGATAATGCCCGATGACCTTGTCATGCAGCTCCACCGATTTTGAGAACGACAGTGACTTCCGTCCCAGCCTTGCCAGATGTTGTCTCAGATTCAGATTATGTCGCTCAATGCGCTGAGTGTAACGCTTGCTGATAACGTGCAGCTTTCCCTTCAGGCGTGATTCATACAGCGGCCAGCCATCCGTCATCCATACCACGACCTCAAAGGCCGA
>NZ_MIIV01000177.1:0-33580 GCF_001743015.1 Shigella sp. FC1567 | reverse complement strand
GTCGGTGCTAAATCACGTCAGCGCTGGCTGTTTTACGCGTATGACAGGATACGGAGGACGGTTGTGGCGCACGTCTTCGGTGAACGCACTCTGGCCACACTGGAGCGTCTTCTGAGCCTGCTGCCGGCCTTTGAGGTCGTGGTATGGATGACGGATGGCTGGCCGCTGTATGAATCACGCCTGAAGGGAAAGCTGCACGTTATCAGCAAGCGTTACACTCAGCGCATTGAGCGACATAATCTGAATCTGAGACAACATCTGGCAAGGCTGGGACGGAAGTCACTGTCGTTCTCAAAATCGGTGGAGCTGCATGACAAGGTCATCGGGCATTATCTGAACATAAAACACTATCAGTAAGTTGGAGTCATTACCTGCATGATAAATCATATTCTTCAGGATTATTTCTCTGCATTCCAATAAGGGAAAGGGAGTTAAGTGTGACAGTGGAGTTAAGTATGCCAGAGGTACAAACAGATCATTCAGAGACGGCGGAGTTAAGCAAGCCACAGCTACGCATGGTCGATCTCAACTTATTAACCGTTTTCGATGCCGTGATGCAGGAGCAAAACATTACCCGTGCCGCTCATGTTCTGGGTATGTCGCAACCTGCGGTCAGTAACGCTGTTGCACGCCTGAAGGTGATGTTTAATGACGAGCTTTTTGTTCGTTATGGCCGTGGTATTCAACCGACTGCTCGCGCATTTCAACTTTTTGGTTCAGTTCGCCAGGCATTGCAACTAGTACAAAATGAATTGCCTGGTTCAGGTTTTGAACCCGCGAGTAGTGAACGTGTATTTCATCTTTGTGTTTGCAGCCCGTTAGACAGCATTCTGACCTCGCAGATTTATAATCACATTGAGCAGATTGCGCCAAATATACATGTTATGTTCAAGTCTTCATTAAATCAGAACACTGAACATCAGCTGCGTTATCAGGAAACGGAGTTTGTGATTAGTTATGAAGACTTCCATCGTCCTGAATTTACCAGCGTGCCATTATTTAAAGATGAAATGGTGCTGGTAGCCAGCAAAAATCATCCAACAATTAAAGGCCCGTTACTGAAACATGATGTTTATAACGAACAACATGCGGCGGTTTCGCTCGATCGTTTCGCGTCATTTAGTCAACCTTGGTATGACACGGTAGATAAGCAAGCCAGTATCGCGTATCAGGGCATGGCAATGATGAGCGTACTTAGCGTGGTGTCGCAAACGCATTTGGTCGCTATTGCGCCGCGTTGGCTGGCTGAAGAGTTCGCTGAATCCTTAGAATTACAGGTATTACCGCTGCCGTTAAAACAAAACAGCAGAACCTGTTATCTCTCATGGCATGAAGCTGCCGGGCGCGATAAAGGCCATCAGTGGATGGAAGAACAATTAGTCTCAATTTGCAAACGCTAACTGAATGCAGAATAGGTCAGACATGAATGTCTGGTTTATTCTGCATTTTTTATTGAATGTAGAATTTTATTCTGAATGTGTGGGCTCTCTATTTTAGGATTAATTAAAAAAATAGAGAAATTGCTGTAAGTTGTGGGATTCAGCCGATTTATTATCAATTTAATCCTTCGTAATGGAGGATTTTATCGTTTCTTTTCATCTTTCCTCCTGTTTATTCTTATTACCCTGCGTTTATGTCTCTGGCTGCCAATTGCTTAAGCAAGATCGGACGGTTAATGTGTTTTACACATTTTTTCCATCAAACAGTGAGGCAGGCCATGGAGATGTTGTCTGGAGCCGAGATGGTCGTCCGATCGCTTATCGATCAGGGCGTTAAACAAGTATTCGGTTATCCTGGAGGCGCAGTCCTTGATATTTACGATGCATTGCATACCGTGGGTGGTATCGATCATGTTTTAGTTCGTCATGAGCAGGCGGCAGTGCATATGGCCGATGGTCTGGCGCGCGCGACCGGGGAAGTCGGCGTCGTGCTGGTAACGTCGGGTCCAGGGGCGACCAATGCGATTACCGGCATCGCCACCGCTTATATGGATTCCATTCCATTAGTTGTCCTTTCCGGGCAGGTAGCGACCTCGTTGATAGGTTACGATGCCTTTCAGGAGTGCGACATGGTGGGGATTTCGCGACCAGTGGTTAAACACAGTTTTCTGGTTAAGCAAACGGAAGACATTCCGCAGGTGCTGAAAAAGGCTTTCTGGCTGGCGGCAAGTGGTCGTCCTGGACCAGTAGTCGTTGATTTACCGAAAGATATTCTTAATCCGGCGAACAAATTACCCTATGTCTGGCCGGAGTCGGTCAGTATGCGTTCTTACAATCCCACTACTACCGGACATAAAGGGCAAATTAAGCGTGCTCTGCAAACGCTGGTAGTGGCAAAAAAACCGGTTGTCTACGTAGGCGGTGGGGCAATCATGGCGGGCTGCCATCAGCAGTTGAAAGAAACGGTGGAGGCGTTGAATCTGCCCGTTGTTTCCTCATTGATGGGGCTGGGGGCGTTTCCGGCAACGCATCGTCAGGCACTGGGCATGCTGGGAATGCACGGTACCTACGAAGCCAATATGACGATGCATAACGCGGATGTGATTTTCGCCGTCGGGGTACGATTTGATGACCGAACGACGAACAATCTGGCAAAGTACTGCCCAAATGCCACTGTTCTGCATATCGATATTGATCCTACTTCCATTTCTAAAACCGTGACTGCGGATATCCCGATTGTGGGGGATGCTCGCCAGGTCCTCGAACAAATGCTTGAACTCTTGTCGCAAGAATCCGCCCATCAACCACTGGATGAGATCCGCGACTGGTGGCAGCAAATTGAACAGTGGCGCGCTCGTCAGTGCCTGAAATATGACACTCACAGTGAAAAGATTAAACCGCAGGCGGTGATCGAGACTCTTTGGCGGTTGACGAAGGGAGACGCTTACGTGACGTCCGATGTCGGGCAGCACCAGATGTTTGCTGCACTTTATTATCCATTCGACAAACCGCGTCGCTGGATCAATTCCGGTGGCCTCGGCACGATGGGTTTTGGTTTACCTGCGGCACTGGGCGTCAAAATGGCGTTGCCAGAAGAAACCGTGGTTTGCGTCACTGGCGACGGCAGTATTCAGATGAACATTCAGGAACTGTCTACCGCGTTGCAATACGAGTTGCCCGTACTGGTGGTGAATCTCAATAACCGCTATCTGGGGATGGTGAAACAGTGGCAGGACATGATCTATTCCGGCCGTCATTCACAATCTTATATGCAATCACTACCCGATTTCGTCCGTCTGGCGGAAGCCTATGGTCACGTCGGGATCCAGATCTCTCATCCGCATGAGCTGGAAAGCAAACTTAGCGAGGCGCTGGAACAGGTGCGCAATAATCGCCTGGTGTTTGTTGATGTTACC
The DNA here is from genome assembly GCF_001743015.1 of Shigella sp. FC1567. NCBI lineage: Bacteria > Pseudomonadati > Pseudomonadota > Gammaproteobacteria > Enterobacterales > Enterobacteriaceae > Shigella > Shigella sp. FC1567. Next base: position 30,225 of record NZ_MIIV01000177.1, on the reverse strand, counting down.
GTCGATGGCAGTGAGCACGTCTACCCGATGCAGATTCGCGGGGGCGGAATGGATGAAATGTGGTTAAGCAAAACGGAGAGAACCTGATTATGCGCCGGATATTATCAGTCTTACTCGAAAATGAATCAGGCGCGTTATCCCGCGTGATTGGCCTTTTTTCCCAGCGAGGCTACAACATTGAAAGCCTGACCGTTGCGCCAACCGACGATCCGACATTATCGCGTATGACCATCCAGACCGTGGGCGATGAAAAAGTACTTGAGCAGATCGAAAAGCAATTACACAAGCTGGTCGATGTCTTGCGCGTGAGTGAGTTGGGGCAGGGCGCGCATGTTGAGCGGGAAATTATGCTGGTGAAAATTCAGGCCAGCGGTTACGGGCGTGACGAAGTGAAACGTAATACGGAAATATTCCGTGGGCAAATTATCGATGTCACCCCCTCGCTTTATACCGTTCAATTAGCAGGCACCAGCGATAAGCTTGATGCATTTTTAGCATCGATTCGCGAGGTGGCGAAAATTGTGGAAGTTGCTCGCTCTGGTGTGGTCGGACTTTCGCGCGGCGATAAAATAATGCGTTGAGAATGATCTCAGTGTGCAATTTGCAGCCCAACATGTCACGCTGGGCTTTTTTTGCGAAATCAGTGGGAACCTGGAATAAAAGCAGTTGCCGCAGTTAATTTTCTGCGCTTAGATGTTAATGAATTTAACCCATACCAGTACAATGGCTATGGTTTTTACATTTTACGCAAGGGGCAATTGTGAAACTGGATGAAATCGCTCGGCTGGCGGGAGTGTCGCGGACCACTGCAAGCTATGTTATTAACGGCAAAGCGAAGCAATACCGTGTGAGCGACAAAACCGTTGAAAAAGTCATGGCTGTGGTGCGTGAGCACAATTACCACCCGAACGCCGTGGCAGCTGGGCTTCGTGCTGGACGCACACGTTCTATTGGTCTTGTGATCCCCGATCTGGAGAACACCAGCTATACCCGCATCGCTAACTATCTTGAGCGCCAGGCGCGGCAACGGGGTTATCAACTGCTGATTGCCTGCTCAGAAGATCAGCCAGACAACGAAATGCGCTGCATTGAGCACCTTTTACAGCGTCAGGTTGATGCCATTATTGTTTCGACGTCGTTGCCACCTGAGCATCCTTTTTATCAACGCTGGGCTAACGCCCCGTTCCCGATTGTCGCGCTGGACCGCGCCCTCGATCGTGAACATTTCACCAGCGTGGTTGGTGCCGATCAGGATGATGCCGAAATGCTGGCGGAAGAGTTACGTAAGTTTCCCGCCGAGACGGTGCTTTATCTTGGCGCGCTGCCGGAGCTTTCTGTCAGCTTCCTGCGTGAACAAGGTTTCCGTACTGCCTGGAAAGATGATCCGCGCGAAGTGCATTTCCTGTATGCCAACAGCTATGAGCGGGAGGCGGCTGCCCAGTTATTCGAAAAATGGCTGGAAACGCATCTGATGCCGCAGGCGCTGTTCACAACGTCGTTTGCGTTGTTGCAAGGGGTGATGGATGTCACGCTACGTCGCGATGGTAAACTGCCTTCTGACCTGGCAATTGCCACCTTTGGCGATAACGAACTGCTCGACTTCTTACAGTGCCCGGTGCTGGCAGTGGCTCAACGTCACCGCGATGTCGCAGAGCGTGTGCTGGAGATTGTCCTGGCAAGCCTGGACGAACCGCGTAAGCCAAAACCTGGTTTAACGCGCATTAAACGTAATCTCTATCGCCGCGGTGTGCTCAGCCGTAGCTAAGCCGCGAACAAAAATACGCGCCAGGTGAATTTCCCTCTGGCGCGTAGAGTACGGGACTGGACATCAATATGCTTAAAGTAAATAAGACTATTCCTGACTATTATTGATAAATGGTTTTAAACCCGCCCGTTAATTAACTCACCAGCTGAAATTCACAATAATTAAGTGATATCGACAGCGCGTTTTTGCATTATTTTGTTACATGCGGCGATGAATTGCCGATTTAACAAACACTTTTCTTTGCTTTTGCGCAAACCCGCTGGCATCAAGCGCCACACAGACGTAACAAGGACTGTTAACCGGGGAAGATATGTCCTAAAATGCCGCTCGCGTCGCAAACTGACACTTTATATTTGCTGTGGAAAATAGTGAGTCATTTTAAAACAGTGATGACGATGAGGGATTTTTTCTTACAGCTATTCATAACGTTAATTTGCTTCGCGCGTTGGACGTAAAATAAACAACGCTGATATTAGCCGTAAACATCGGGTTTTTTACCTCGGTATGCCTTGTGACTGGCTTGACAAGCTTTTCCTCCGCTCCGTAAACTCCTTTCAGTGGGAAATTGTGGGGCAAAGTGGGAATAAGGGGTGAGGCTGGCATGTTCCGGGGAGCAACGTTAGTCAATCTCGACAGCAAAGGGCGCTTATCAGTGCCTACCCGTTATCGGGAACAGCTGCTTGAGAACGCTGCCGGTCAAATGGTTTGCACCATTGACATTCATCACCCGTGCCTGCTGCTTTACCCCCTGCCTGAATGGGAAATTATCGAGCAAAAATTATCGCGTCTGTCGAGCATGAACCCAGTTGAGCGCCGTGTGCAGCGCCTACTGTTAGGTCATGCCAGCGAATGTCAGATGGATGGCGCAGGTCGATTGTTAATCGCGCCAGTACTGCGGCAACATGCCGGGCTGACAAAAGAAGTGATGCTGGTTGGACAGTTCAACAAGTTTGAGCTGTGGGATGAAACAACTTGGCATCAACAGGTCAAGGAAGATATCGACGCAGAGCAGTTGGCTACTGGAGACTTATCGGAGCGACTGCAGGACTTGTCTCTATAAAATGATGGAAAACTATAAACATACTACGGTGCTGCTGGATGAAGCCGTTAATGGCCTCAATATCCGTCCTGATGGCATCTACATTGATGGGACTTTTGGTCGCGGTGGTCACTCACGTCTGATCCTCTCGCAGCTTGGCGAAGAGGGGCGTTTGCTGGCGATCGATCGCGACCCGCAGGCTATCGCCGTTGCGAAGACTATTGATGATCCGCGCTTCTCCATCATCCACGGACCTTTCTCCGCGCTGGGCGAATACGTTGCCGAGCGCGATCTTATCGGCAAGATCGACGGCATTCTCCTCGATCTTGGCGTCTCTTCACCGCAACTTGATGATGCTGAACGTGGCTTTTCCTTTATGCGCGATGGTCCGCTGGACATGCGTATGGACCCAACCCGTGGGCAGTCAGCCGCTGAATGGCTACAAACCGCAGAAGAAGCCGATATCGCCTGGGTATTGAAAACCTATGGTGAAGAGCGTTTTGCCAAACGCATTGCCCGCGCCATTGTCGAGCGTAACCGCGAACAGCCGATGACCCGCACCAAAGAACTGGCGGAAGTCGTGGCTGCTGCAACGCCGGTGAAAGATAAGTTTAAACATCCCGCGACCCGTACCTTCCAGGCGGTGCGCATTTGGGTAAACAGTGAACTGGAGGAGATAGAGCAGGCGCTAAAAAGCTCGCTCAACGTGCTGGCCCCGGGTGGGCGGCTTTCGATCATCAGCTTCCACTCGCTGGAAGACCGTATTGTGAAACGTTTTATGCGTGAAAACAGCCGCGGTCCGCAAGTTCCGGCAGGGTTACCGATGACTGAAGAGCAGCTCAAAAAACTGGGTGGCCGTCAGCTGCGAGCATTAGGCAAGTTAATGCCGGGCGAAGAAGAGGTGGCTGAGAATCCTCGTGCCCGTAGTTCAGTTCTGCGTATCGCAGAGAGGACGAACGCATGATCAGCAGAGTGACAGAAGCTCTAAGCAAAGTTAAAGGATCGATGGGAAGCCACGAGCGCCATGCATTGCCTGGTGTTATCGGTGACGATCTTTTGCGATTTGGGAAGCTGCCACTCTGCCTGTTCATTTGCATTATTTTGACGGCGGTGACCGTGGTAACCACGGCGCACCATACCCGTTTACTGACCGCTCAGCGCGAACAACTGGTGCTGGAGCGAGATGCTTTAGACATTGAATGGCGCAACCTGATCCTTGAAGAGAATGCGCTCGGCGACCATAGCCGGGTGGAAAGGATCGCCACGGAAAAGCTGCAAATGCAGCATGTTGATCCGTCACAAGAAAATATCGTAGTGCAAAAATAAGGATAAACGCGACGCATGAAAGCAGCGGCGAAAACGCAGAAACCAAAACGTCAGGAAGAACATGCCAACTTTATTAGTTGGCGTTTTGCGTTGTTATGCGGCTGTATTCTCCTGGCGCTGGCTTTTCTGCTCGGACGCGTAGCGTGGTTACAAGTTATCTCCCCGGATATGCTGGTGAAAGAGGGCGACATGCGTTCTCTTCGCGTTCAGCAAGTTTCCACCTCCCGCGGCATGATTACTGACCGTTCTGGTCGCCCGTTAGCGGTGAGCGTGCCGGTAAAAGCGATTTGGGCTGACCCGAAAGAAGTGCATGACGCTGGCGGTATCAGCGTCGGTGACCGCTGGAAGGCGCTGGCTAACGCGCTCAATATTCCGCTGGATCAGCTTTCTGCCCGCATTAACGCCAACCCGAAAGGGCGCTTTATTTATCTGGCGCGTCAGGTAAACCCTGACATGGCGGACTACATCAAAAAACTGAAACTGCCGGGTATTCATCTGCGTGAAGAATCTCGCCGTTATTATCCATCCGGCGAAGTGACTGCTCACCTCATTGGCTTTACTAACGTCGATAGTCAAGGGATTGAGGGCGTTGAGAAGAGTTTCGATAAATGGCTTACCGGCAGCCGGGTGAGCGCATTGTGCGTAAAGACCGCTATGGTCGCGTAATTGAAGATATTTCTTCTACTGACAGCCAGGCAGCGCACAACCTGGCGCTGAGTATTGATGAACGCCTGCAGGCGCTGGTTTATCGCGAACTGAACAACGCGGTGGCCTTTAACAAGGCTGAATCTGGTAGCGCCGTGCTGGTGGATGTCAACACAGGTGAAGTGCTGGCGATGGCTAACAGCCCGTCATACAACCCTAACAATCTGAGCGGCACGCCGAAAGAGGCGATGCGTAACCGTACCATCACCGACGTGTTTGAACCGGGCTCAACGGTTAAACCGATGGTGGTGATGACCGCGTTGCAACGTGGCGTGGTGCGGGAAAACTCGGTACTCAATACCATTCCTTATCGAATTAACGGCCACGAAATCAAAGACGTGGCACGCTACAGCGAATTAACCCTGACCGGGGTATTACAGAAGTCGAGTAACGTCGGTGTTTCCAAGCTGGCGTTAGCGATGCCGTCCTCAGCGTTAGTAGATACTTACTCACGTTTTGGACTGGGAAAAGCGACCAATTTGGGGTTGGTCGGAGAACGCAGTGGCTTATATCCTCAAAAACAACGGTGGTCTGACATAGAGAGGGCCACCTTCTCTTTCGGCTACGGGCTAATGGTAACACCGTTACAGTTAGCGCGAGTCTACGCAACTATCGGCAGCTACGGCATTTATCGCCCACTGTCGATTACCAAAGTTGACCCCCCGGTTCCCGGTGAACGTGTCTTCCCGGAATCCATTGTCCGCACCGTGGTGCATATGATGGAAAGCGTGGCGCTACCGGGCGGCGGCGGCGTGAAGGCGGCGATTAAAGGCTATCGTATCGCCATTAAAACCGGTACCGCGAAAAAGGTCGGGCCGGACGGTCGCTACATCAATAAATATATTGCTTATACCGCAGGCGTTGCGCCTGCGAGTCAGCCGCGCTTCGCGCTGGTTGTTGTTATCAACGATCCGCAGGCGGGTAAATACTACGGCGGCGCCGTTTCCGCGCCGGTCTTTGGTGCCATCATGGGCGGCGTATTGCGTACCATGAACATCGAGCCGGATGCGCTGACAACGGGCGATAAAAATGAATTTGTGATTAATCAAGGCGAGGGGACAGGTGGCAGATCGTAATTTGCGCGACCTTCTTGCTCCGTGGGTGCCAGACGCACCTTCGCGAGCACTGCGAGAGATGACACTCGACAGCCGTGTGGCTGCGGCGGGCGATCTCTTTGTAGCTGTAGTAGGTCATCAGGCGGACGGGCGTCGATATATCCCGCAGGCGATAGCGCAAGGTGTGGCTGCCATTATTGCAGAGGCGAAAGATGAGGCGACCGACGGTGAAATCCGTGAAATGCACGGCGTACCGGTCATCTATCTCAGCCAGCTCAACGAGCGTTTATCTGCACTGGCGGGCCGTTTTTACCATGAACCCTCTGACAATTTACGTCTCGTAGGCGTAACGGGCACCAACGGCAAAACCACGACTACCCAGCTGCTGGCGCAGTGGAGCCAACTGCTTGGCGAAACCAGCGCGGTAATGGGCACCGTTGGTAACGGTCTGCTGGGGAAAGTGATCCCGACAGAAAATACCACCGGTTCGGCAGTCGATGTTCAGCATGAGCTGGCGGGGCTGGTGGAGCAGGGCGCGACGTTTTGCGCAATGGAAGTTTCCTCCCACGGGCTGGTACAGCACCGTGTGGCGGCATTGAAATTTGCGGCGTCGGTCTTTACCAACTTAAGCCGCGATCACCTTGATTATCATGGTGATATGGAACACTACGAAGCTGCGAAATGGCTGCTTTATTCTGAACATCATTGCGGTCAGGCGATTATTAACGCCGACGATGAAGTGGGCCGCCGTTGGCTGGCAAAGCTGCCGGACGCGGTTGCGGTATCAATGGAAGATCATATTAATCCGAACTGTCACGGACGCTGGTTAAAAGTGATCGACGTGAACTATCACGACAGCGGTGTGACGATTCGCTTTAGCTCAAGTTGGGGCGATGGCGAAATTGAAAGCCATCTGATAGGCGCTTTTAACGTCAGCAACCTGCTGCTCGCGCTGGCGACACTGTTGGCACTCGGCTATCCATTGGCTGATCTGTTGAAAACCGCCGCGCGTCTGCAACCGGTTTGCGGACGTATGGAAGTGTTCACTGTGCCAGGCAAACCGACGGTGGTGGTGGATTACGCGCATACGCCGGATGCACTGGAAAAAGCCTTACAGGCGGCGCGTCTGCACTGTGCGGGCAAGCTGTGGTGTGTCTTTGGCTGTGGTGGCGATCGCGATAAAGGTAAGCGTCCACTGATGGGCGCAATTGCCGAAGAGTTTGCTGACGTGGCGGTGGTGACGGACGATAACCCGCGTACCGAAGAACCGCGTGCCATCATCAACGATATTCTGGCGGGAATGTTAGATGCCGGACATGCCAAAGTGATGGAAGGCCGTGCTGAAGCGGTGACTTGCGCCGTTATGCAGGCTAAAGAGAACGATGTGGTGCTGGTCGCGGGCAAAGGCCATGAAGATTACCAGATTGTTGGCAATCAGCGTCTGGACTACTCCGATCGCGTCACGGTGGCGCGTCTGCTGGGGGTGATTGCATGATTAGCGTAACCCTTAGCCAACTTACCGACATTCTCAACGGTGAACTGCAAGGTGCAGATATCACCCTTGATGCTGTAACCACTGATACCCGAAAACTGACGCCGGGCTGCCTGTTTGTTGCCCTGAAAGGCGAACGTTTTGATGCCCACGATTTTGCCGACCAGGCGAAAGCTGGCGGCGCGGGCGCACTACTGGTCAGCCGTCCGCTGGATATCGACCTGCCGCAGTTAATCGTCAAGGATACGCGTCTGGCGTTTGGTGAACTGGCTGCATGGGTTCGCCAGCAAGTTCCGGCGCGCGTGGTTGCTCTGACAGGTTCCTCCGGCAAAACCTCCGTTAAAGAGATGACGGCGGCGATTTTAAGCCAGTGCGGCAACACGCTTTATACGGCAGGCAATCTCAACAACGACATCGGTGTACCGATGACGTTGTTGCGCTTAACGCCGGAATACGATTACGCAGTTATTGAACTTGGCGCGAACCATCAGGGCGAAATAGCCTGGACTGTGAGTCTGACTCGCCCGGAAGCTGCGCTGGTCAACAACCTGGCAGCGGCGCATCTGGAAGGTTTTGGCTCGCTTGCGGGTGTCGCGAAAGCGAAAGGTGAAATCTTTAGCGGCCTGCCGGAAAACGGTATCGCCATTATGAACGCCGACAACAACGACTGGCTGAACTGGCAGAGCGTAATTGGCTCACGCAAAGTGTGGCGTTTCTCACCCAATGCCGCCAACAGCGATTTCACCGCCACCAATATCCATGTGACCTCGCACGGTACGGAATTTACCCTACAAACCCCAACCGGTAGCGTCGATGTTCTGCTGCCGTTGCCGGGGCGTCACAATATTGCGAATGCGCTGGCAGCCGCTGCGCTCTCCATGTCCGTGGGCGCAACGCTTGATGCTATCAAAGCGGGGCTGGCAAATCTGAAAGCTGTTCCAGGCCGTCTGTTCCCCATCCAACTGGCAGAAAACCAGTTGCTGCTCGACGACTCCTACAACGCCAATGTCGGTTCAATGACCGCCGCTGTTCAGGTACTGGCTGAAATGCCGGGCTACCGCGTGCTGGTGGTGGGCGATATGGCGGAACTGGGCGCTGAAAGCGAAGCCTGCCATGTACAGGTGGGCGAGGCGGCAAAAGCTGCTGGTATTGACCGCGTGTTAAGCGTGGGTAAACAAAGCCATGCTATCAGCACCGCCAGCGGCGTTGGCGAACATTTTGCTGATAAAACTGCGTTAATTACGCGTCTTAAATCACTGATTGCTGAGCAACAGGTAATTACGATTTTAGTTAAGGGTTCACGTAGTGCCGCCATGGAAGAGGTAGTACGCGCTTTACAGGAGAATGGGACATGTTAGTTTGGCTGGCCGAACATTTGGTCAAATATTATTCCGGCTTTAACGTCTTTTCCTATCTGACGTTTCGCGCCATCGTCAGCCTGCTGACCGCGCTGTTCATCTCATTGTGGATGGGCCCGCGTATGATTGCTCATTTGCAAAAACTTTCCTTTGGTCAGGTGGTGCGTAACGACGGTCCTGAATCACACTTCAGCAAGCGCGGTACGCCGACCATGGGCGGGATTATGATCCTGACGGCGATTGTGATCTCCGTACTGCTGTGGGCTTACCCGTCCAATCCGTACGTCTGGTGCGTGTTGGTGGTGCTGGTAGGTTACGGTGTTATTGGCTTTGTTGATGATTATCGCAAAGTGGTGCGTAAAGACACCAAAGGGTTGATCGCTCGTTGGAAGTATTTCTGGATGTCGGTCATTGCGCTGGGTGTCGCCTTCGCCCTGTACCTTGCCGGCAAAGACACGCCCGCAACGCAGCTGGTGGTCCCATTCTTTAAAGATGTGATGCCGCAGTTGGGGCTGTTCTACATTCTGCTGGCTTACTTCGTCATTGTGGGTACTGGCAACGCGGTAAACCTGACCGATGGTCTCGACGGCCTGGCAATTATGCCGACCGTATTTGTCGCCGGTGGTTTTGCGCTGGTGGCGTGGGCGACCGGCAACATGAACTTTGCCAGCTATTTACACATACCGTATCTGCGACACGCCGGGGAACTGGTTATTGTCTGTACCGCGATAGTCGGGGCAGGACTGGGCTTCCTGTGGTTTAACACCTATCCGGCGCAGGTCTTTATGGGCGATGTAGGTTCGCTGGCGTTAGGTGGTGCGTTAGGCATTATCGCCGTACTGCTACGTCAGGAATTCCTGCTGGTGATTATGGGGGGCGTGTTCGTGGTAGAAACGCTTTCTGTCATCCTGCAGGTCGGCTCCTTTAAACTGCGCGGACAACGTATTTTCCGCATGGCACCGATTCATCACCACTATGAACTGAAAGGCTGGCCGGAACCGCGCGTCATTGTGCGTTTCTGGATTATTTCGCTGATGCTGGTTCTGATTGGTCTGGCAACGCTGAAGGTACGTTAATCATGGCTGATTATCAGGGTAAAAATGTCGTCATTATCGGCCTGGGCCTCACCGGGCTTTCCTGCGTGGACTTTTTCCTCGCTCGCGGTGTGACGCCGCGCGTTATGGATACGCGTATGACACCGCCTGGCCTGGATAAATTACCCGAAGCCGTAGAACGCCACACGGGCAGTCTGAATGATGAATGGCTGATGGCGGCAGATCTGATTGTCGCCAGTCCCGGTATTGCACTGGCGCATCCATCCTTAAGCGCTGCCGCTGATGCCGGAATCGAAATCGTTGGCGATATCGAGCTATTCTGCCGCGAAGCACAAGCACCGATTGTGGCGATTACCGGTTCTAACGGCAAAAGCACGGTCACCACGCTAGTGGGTGAAATGGCGAAAGCGGCGGGGGTTAACGTTGGTGTGGGTGGCAATATTGGCCTGCCAGCGTTGATGCTGCTTGATGCTGAGTGCGAACTGTACGTGCTGGAACTGTCGAGCTTCCAGCTGGAAACCACTTCCAGCTTACAGGCGGTGGCGGCGACCATTCTGAACGTGACTGAAGATCATATGGACCGCTATCCGTTTGGTTTGCAGCAATACCGTGCGGCAAAATTGCGTATTTACGAAAATGCGAAAGTTTGTGTCGTCAATGCTGATGATGCCTTAACAATGCCGATTCGCGGTGCTGATGAACGCTGCGTCAGCTTTGGCGTCAACATGGGTGACTATCACCTGAATCATCAGCAGGGAGAAACCTGGCTGCGAGTGAAAGGCGAGAAAGTGCTGAACGTGAAAGAGATGAAACTTTCCGGGCAGCATAACTACACCAATGCGCTGGCAGCACTGGCACTGGCAGACGCAGCTGGTTTGCCGCGCGCCAGCAGCCTGAAAGCGTTAACCACCTTCACCGGTCTGCCGCATCGCTTTGAAGTGGTGCTGGAGCACAATGGCGTACGCTGGATTAACGATTCGAAAGCCACTAACGTCGGCAGTACGGAAGCGGCGTTGAATGGCTTGCAGGTAGACGGCACGCTGCATTTGTTGCTGGGCGGCGATGGTAAATCGGCGGACTTCAGTCCACTGGCGCGCTATCTGAATGGCGACAACGTGCGTTTGTACTGTTTTGGTCGTGACGGTGCGCAGCTGGCGGCGCTACGCCCGGAAGTGGCAGAACAAACCGAAACTATGGAACAGGCGATGCGCTTGCTGGCTCCGCGTGTTCAGCCGGGCGATATGGTTCTGCTCTCCCCGGCCTGTGCCAGCCTTGATCAGTTCAAGAACTTTGAACAACGAGGCAATGAGTTTGCCCGTCTGGCGAAGGAGTTAGGTTGATGCGTTTATCTCTCCCTCGCCTGAAAATGCCGCGCCTGCCAGGATTCAGTATCCTGGTCTGGATCTCCACGGCGCTAAAAGGCTGGGTGATGGGCTCGCGGGAAAAAGATACCGACAGCCTGATCATGTACGATCGCACCTTACTGTGGCTGACCTTCGGCCTTGCGGCGATTGGCTTTATCATGGTGACCTCGGCGTCAATGCCCATAGGGCAACGCTTAACCAACGATCCGTTCTTCTTCGCGAAGCGTGATGGCGTCTATCTGATCCTGGCATTCATTCTGGCGATCATTACGCTGCGTCTGCCGATGGAGTTCTGGCAACGCTACAGTGCCACGATGCTGCTCGGATCTATCATCCTGCTGATGATCGTGCTGGTAGTGGGGAGCTCGGTTAAAGGGGCATCGCGTTGGATCGATCTCGGTTTGCTGCGTATCCAGCCTGCGGAGCTGACAAAACTGTCGCTGTTTTGTTATATCGCCAACTATCTGGTGCGTAAAGGCGACGAAGTACGTAATAACCTGCGCGGCTTCCTGAAACCGATGGGCGTGATTCTGGTGTTGGCAGTGTTACTGCTGGCACAGCCAGACCTTGGTACGGTGGTGGTGGTGTTTGTGACTACGCTGGCGATGTTGTTCCTGGCGGGAGCGAAATTGTGGCAGTTCATTGCCATTATCGGTATGGGCATTTCAGCGGTTGTGTTGCTGATACTCGCCGAACCGTACCGTATCCGCCGTGTTACCGCATTCTGGAACCCGTGGGAAGATCCCTTTGGCAGCGGCTATCAGTTAACGCAATCGCTGATGGCGTTTGGTCGCGGCGAACTTTGGGGACAAGGTTTAGGTAACTCGGTACAAAAACTGGAGTATCTGCCGGAAGCGCACACTGACTTTATTTTCGCCATTATCGGCGAAGAACTGGGGTATGTCGGTGTGGTGCTGGCACTTTTAATGGTATTCTTCGTCGCTTTTCGCGCGATGTCGATTGGCCGCAAAGCGTTAGAAATTGACCACCGTTTTTCCGGTTTTCTCGCCTGTTCTATTGGCATCTGGTTTAGCTTCCAGGCGCTGGTTAACGTAGGCGCGGCGGCGGGGATGTTACCGACCAAAGGTCTGACATTGCCGCTGATCAGTTACGGTGGTTCGAGCTTACTGATTATGTCGACAGCCATCATGATGCTGTTGCGTATTGATTATGAAACGCGTCTGGAGAAAGCGCAGGCGTTTGTACGAGGTTCACGATGAGTGGTCAAGGAAAGCGATTAATGGTGATGGCAGGCGGAACCGGTGGACATGTATTCCCGGGACTGGCGGTTGCGCACCATCTAATGGCTCAGGGTTGGCAAGTTCGCTGGCTGGGGACTGCCGACCGTATGGAAGCGGACTTAGTGCCAAAACATGGCATCGAAATTGATTTCATTCGTATCTCTGGTCTGCGTGGAAAAGGTATAAAAGCACTGATAGCTGCGCCGCTGCGTATCTTCAACGCCTGGCGTCAGGCGCGGGCGATTATGAAAGCGTACAAACCTGACGTGGTACTCGGTATGGGCGGCTATGTATCAGGTCCAGGTGGTCTGGCCGCGTGGTCGTTAGGCATTCCGGTTGTACTTCATGAACAAAACGGTATTGCGGGCTTAACCAATAAATGGCTGGCGAAGATTGCCACCAAAGTGATGCAGGCGTTTCCAGGCGCTTTCCCTAATGCGGAAGTGGTGGGTAACCCGGTGCGTACCGATGTGCTGGCGCTGCCGTTGCCGCAGCAACGTTTGGCTGGACGTGAAGGTCCGGTTCGTGTGCTGGTAGTGGGTGGTTCCCAGGGCGCACGCATTCTTAACCAGACAATGCCGCAGGTTGCTGCGAAACTGGGTGATTCAGTCACTATCTGGCATCAGAGCGGTAAAGGTTCGCAACAATCCGTTGAACAGGCGTATGCCGAAGCGGGGCAACCGCAGCATAAAGTGACGGAATTTATTGATGATATGGCGGCGGCGTATGCGTGGGCGGATGTCGTCGTTTGCCGCTCCGGTGCTTTAACGGTGAGTGAAATCGCCGCGGCAGGACTACCGGCGTTGTTTGTGCCGTTTCAACATAAAGACCGCCAGCAATACTGGAATGCGCTACCGCTGGAAAAAGCGGGCGCAGCCAAAATTATCGAGCAGCCACAGCTTAGCGTGGATGCTGTCGCCAACACCCTGGCCGGGTGGTCGCGAGAAACCTTATTAACCATGGCAGAACGCGCCCGCGCTGCATCCATTCCGGATGCCACCGAGCGAGTGGCAAATGAAGTGAGCCGGGCTGCCCGGGCGTAATTGTAGCGATGCCTTTTGCATCGTATGAATTTAAGAAGTTAATGGCGTAAAGAATGAATACACAACAATTGGCAAAACTGCGTTCCATCGTGCCCGAAATGCGTCGCGTTCGGCACATACATTTTGTCGGCATCGGTGGTGCCGGTATGGGCGGTATTGCCGAAGTTCTGGCCAATGAAGGTTATCAGATCAGTGGTTCCGATTTAGCGCCAAATCCGGTCACGCAGCAGTTAATGAATCTGGGAGCGACGATTTATTTCAACCATCGCCCGGAAAACGTACGTGATGCCAGCGTGGTCGTTGTTTCCAGCGCCATTTCTGCCGATAACCCGGAAATTGTCGCAGCTCATGAAGCGCGTATTCCGGTGATCCGTCGTGCCGAAATGCTGGCTGAGTTAATGCGTTTTCGTCATGGCATCGCCATTGCAGGAACGCACGGCAAAACGACAACCACCGCGATGGTTTCCAGCATCTACGCAGAAGCGGGGCTCGACCCAACCTTCGTTAACGGCGGGCTGGTAAAAGCGGCGGGGGTTCATGCGCGTTTGGGGCATGGTCGGTACCTGATTGCCGAAGCAGATGAGAGTGATGCATCGTTCCTGCATCTGCAACCGATGGTGGCGATTGTCACCAATATCGAAGCCGACCACATGGATACCTACCAGGGCGACTTTGAGAATTTAAAACAGACTTTTATTAATTTTCTGCACAACCTGCCGTTTTACGGTCGTGCGGTGATGTGTGTTGATGATCCGGTGATCCGCGAATTGTTACCGCGTGTGGGACGTCAGACCACGACTTACGGCTTCAGCGAAGATGCCGACGTGCGTGTAGAAGATTATCAGCAGATTGGCCCGCAGGGGCACTTTACGCTGCTGCGCCAGGACAAAGAGCCGATGCGCGTCACCCTGAATGCGCCAGGCCGTCATAACGCGCTGAACGCCGCAGCTGCGGTTGCGGTTGCTACGGAAGAGGGAATTGACGACGAGGCTATTTTGCGTGCGCTGGAGAGCTTCCTGGGGACTGGTCGCCGTTTTGATTTCCTCGGTGAATTCCCGCTGGAGCCAGTGAATGGTAAAAGCGGTACGGCAATGCTGGTCGATGACTACGGCCACCACCCGACGGAAGTTGACGCCACCATTAAAGCGGCGCGCGCAGGCTGGCCGGATAAAAACCTGGTAATGCTGTTTCAGCCGCACCGTTTTACCCGTACGCGCGACTTGTATGATGATTTCGCCAATGTGCTGACGCAGGTTGATACCCTGTTGATGCTGGAAGTGTATCCGGCTGGCGAAGCGCCAATTCCGGGAGCGGACAGCCGTTCGCTGTGTCGCACAATTCGTGGACGTGGGAAAATTGATCCCATTCTGGTGCCGGACCCTGCGCAGGTAGCCGAGATGCTGGCACCGGTATTAACCGGTAACGACCTGATTCTCGTTCAGGGGGCTGGTAATATCGGAAAAATTGCCCGTTCTTTAGCTGAAATCAAACTGAAGCCGCAAACTCCGGAGGAAGAACAACATGACTGATAAAATCGCGGTCCTGTTGGGCGGGACTTCCGCTGAGCGGGAAGTTTCTCTGAATTCTGGCGCAGCGGTGTTAGCCGGGCTGCGTGAAGGTGGTATTGATGCGTATCCTGTCGACCCGAAAGAAGTCGACGTGACGCAACTGAAGTCGATGGGTTTTCAGAAAGTGTTTATCGCGCTACACGGTCGCGGCGGTGAAGATGGTACGCTGCAGGGCATGCTCGAGCTGATGGGCTTGCCTTATACCGGCAGCGGAGTGATGGCATCTGCGCTTTCAATGGATAAACTACGCAGCAAACTGCTGTGGCAAGGTGCCGGTTTACCGGTCGCGCCGTGGGTAGCGTTAACCCGCGCAGAGTTTGAAAAAGGCCTGAGCGATAAGCAGTTAGCAGAAATTTCTGCTCTGGGTTTGCCGGTTATCGTTAAGCCGAGCCGCGAAGGTTCCAGTGTGGGAATGTCAAAAGTAGTAGCAGAAAATGCTCTACAAGATGCATTAAGATTGGCATTTCAGCACGATGAAGAAGTATTGATTGAAAAATGGCTAAGTGGGCCGGAGTTCACGGTTGCGATACTCGGTGAAGAAATTTTACCGTCAATACGTATTCAACCGTCCGGAACCTTCTATGATTATGAGGCGAAGTATCTCTCTGATGAGACACAGTATTTCTGCCCCGCAGGTCTGGATGCGTCACAAGAGGCCAATTTGCAGGCATTAGTGCTGAAAGCATGGACGACGTTAGGTTGCAAAGGATGGGGACGTATTGACGTTATGCTGGACAGCGATGGACAGTTTTATCTGCTGGAAGCCAATACCTCACCGGGTATGACCAGCCACAGCCTGGTGCCGATGGCGGCACGTCAGGCAGGTATGAGCTTCTCGCAGTTGGTAGTACGAATTCTGGAACTGGCGGACTAATATGTCGCAGGCTGCTCTGAACACGCGAAACAGCGAAGAAGAGGTTTCTTCTCGCCGCAATAATGGAACGCGTCTGGCGGGGATCCTTTTCCTGCTGACCGTTTTAACGACAGTGTTGGTGAGCGGCTGGGTCGTGTTGGGCTGGATGGAAGATGCGCAACGCCTGCCGCTCTCAAAGCTGGTGTTGACCGGTGAACGCCATTACACGCGTAATGACGATATCCGGCAGTCGATCCTGGCATTGGGTGAGCCGGGTACCTTTATGACCCAGGATGTCAACATCATCCAGACGCAAATAGAACAACGCCTGCCGTGGATTAAGCAGGTGAGCGTCAGAAAGCAGTGGCCTGATGAATTGAAGATTCATCTGGTTGAATATGTGCCGATTGCGCGGTGGAATGATCAACATATGGTAGACGCGGAAGGAAACACCTTCAGCGTGCCGCCAGATCGCACCAGCAAGCAGGTGCTTCCAATGCTGTATGGCCCGGAAGGCAGCGCCAATGAAGTGTTGCAGGGCTATCGCGAAATGGGGCAGATGCTGGCAAAGGACAGATTTACTCTGAAGGAAACGGCGATGACCGCGCGGCGTTCCTGGCAGTTGACGCTGAATAACGATATTAAGCTCAATCTTGGCCGGGGCGATACGATGAAACGTTTGGCTCGCTTTGTAGAACTTTATCCGGTTTTACAGCAGCTGGCGCAAACCGATGGCAAACGGATTAGCTACGTTGATTTGCGTTATGACTCTGGAGCGGCAGTAGGCTGGGCGCCCTTGCCGCCAGAGGAATCTACTCAGCAACAAAATCAGGCACAGGCAGAACAACAATGATCAAGGCGACGGACAGAAAACTGGTAGTAGGACTGGAGATTGGTACCGCGAAGGTTGCCGCTTTAGTAGGGGAAGTTCTGCCCGACGGTATGGTCAATATCATTGGCGTGGGCAGCTGCCCGTCACGTGGTATGGATAAAGGCGGGGTGAACGACCTCGAATCCGTGGTCAAGTGCGTACAACGCGCCATTGACCAGGCAGAATTGATGGCAGATTGTCAGATCTCTTCGGTATATCTGGCGCTTTCTGGTAAGCACATCAGCTGCCAGAATGAAATTGGTATGGTGCCTATTTCTGAAGAAGAAGTGACGCAAGAAGATGTGGAAAACGTCGTCCATACCGCGAAATCGGTGCGTGTGCGCGATGAACATCGTGTGCTGCATGTGATCCCGCAAGAGTATGCGATTGACTATCAGGAAGGGATCAAGAATCCGGTAGGACTTTCGGGCGTGCGGATGCAGGCAAAAGTGCACCTGATCACATGTCACAACGATATGGCGAAAAACATCGTCAAAGCGGTTGAACGTTGTGGGCTGAAAGTTGACCAACTGATATTTGCCGGACTGGCATCAAGTTATTCGGTATTGACGGAAGATGAACGTGAACTGGGTGTCTGCGTCGTCGATATCGGAGGTGGTACAATGGATATCGCCGTTTATACCGGTGGGGCATTGCGCCACACTAAGGTAATTCCTTATGCTGGCAATGTCGTGACCAGTGATATCGCTTACGCCTTTGGCACGCCGCCAAGCGACGCCGAAGCGATTAAAGTTCGCCACGGTTGTGCGCTGGGTTCCATCGTTGGAAAAGATGAGAGCGTGGAAGTGCCGAGCGTAGGCGGTCGTCCGCCACGGAGTCTGCAACGTCAGACCCTGGCAGAGGTGATCGAGCCGCGCTATACCGAGCTGCTCAACCTGGTCAACGAAGAGATATTGCAGTTGCAGGAAAAGCTTCGCCAACAAGGGGTTAAACATCACCTGGCGGCAGGCATTGTATTAACCGGTGGCGCAGCGCAGATCGAAGGTCTTGCAGCCTGTGCTCAGCGCGTGTTTCATACGCAAGTGCGTATCGGCGCGCCGCTGAACATTACCGGTTTAACGGATTATGCTCAGGAGCCGTATTATTCGACGGCGGTGGGATTGCTTCACTATGGGAAAGAGTCACATCTTAACGGTGAAGCTGAAGTAGAAAAACGTGTTACAGCATCAGTTGGCTCGTGGATCAAGCGACTCAATAGTTGGCTGCGAAAAGAGTTTTAATTTTTATGAGGCCGACGATGATTACGGCCTCAGGCGACAGGCACAAATCGGAGAGAAACTATGTTTGAACCAATGGAACTTACCAATGACGCGGTGATTAAAGTCATCGGCGTCGGCGGCGGCGGCGGTAATGCTGTTGAACACATGGTGCGCGAGCGCATTGAAGGTGTTGAATTCTTCGCGGTAAATACCGATGCACAAGCGCTGCGTAAAACAGCGGTTGGACAGACGATTCAAATCGGTAGCGGTATCACCAAAGGACTGGGCGCTGGCGCTAATCCAGAAGTTGGCCGCAATGCGGCTGATGAGGATCGCGATGCATTGCGTGCGGCGCTGGAAGGTGCAGACATGGTCTTTATTGCTGCGGGTATGGGTGGTGGTACCGGTACAGGTGCAGCACCAGTCGTCGCTGAAGTGGCAAAAGATTTGGGTATCCTGACCGTTGCTGTCGTCACTAAGCCTTTCAACTTTGAAGGCAAGAAGCGTATGGCATTCGCGGAGCAGGGGATCACTGAACTGTCCAAGCATGTGGACTCTCTGATCACTATCCCGAACGACAAACTGCTGAAAGTTCTGGGCCGCGGTATCTCCCTGCTGGATGCGTTTGGCGCAGCGAACGATGTACTGAAAGGCGCTGTGCAAGGTATCGCTGAACTGATTACTCGTCCGGGTTTGATGAACGTGGACTTTGCAGACGTACGCACCGTAATGTCTGAGATGGGCTACGCAATGATGGGTTCTGGCGTGGCGAGCGGTGAAGACCGTGCGGAAGAAGCTGCTGAAATGGCTATCTCTTCTCCGCTGCTGGAAGATATCGACCTGTCTGGCGCGCGCGGCGTGCTGGTTAACATCACGGCGGGCTTCGACCTGCGTCTGGATGAGTTCGAAACGGTAGGTAACACCATCCGTGCATTTGCTTCCGACAACGCGACTGTGGTTATCGGTACTTCTCTTGACCCGGATATGAATGACGAGCTGCGCGTAACCGTTGTTGCGACAGGTATCGGCATGGACAAACGTCCTGAAATCACTCTGGTGACCAATAAGCAGGTTCAGCAGCCAGTGATGGATCGCTACCAGCAGCATGGGATGGCTCCGCTGACCCAGGAGCAGAAGCCGGTTGCTAAAGTCGTGAATGACAATGCGCCGCAAACTGCGAAAGAGCCGGATTATCTGGATATCCCAGCATTCCTGCGTAAGCAAGCTGATTAAGAATTGACTGGAATTTTGGTTTCGAGGCTCTTTGTGCTAAACTGGCCCGCCGAATGTATAGTACACTTCGGTTGGATAGGTAATTTGGCGAGATAATACGATGATCAAACAAAGGACACTTAAACGTATCGTTCAGGCGACGGGTGTCGGTTTACATACCGGCAAGAAAGTCACTCTGACGTTACGCCCTGCGCCGGCCAACACCGGGGTCATCTATCGTCGCACCGACTTGAATCCACCGGTAGATTTCCCGGCCGATGCCAAATCTGTGCGTGATACCATGCTCTGTACGTGTCTGGTCAACGAGCATGATGTACGGATTTCAACCGTAGAGCACCTCAATGCTGCTCTCGCGGGCCTGGGCATCGATAACATTGTTATCGAAGTTAACGCGCCGGAAATCCCGATCATGGACGGCAGCGCCGCTCCGTTTGTATACCTGCTGCTTGACGCCGGTATCGACGAGTTGAACTGCGCCAAAAAATTTGTTCGCATCAAAGAGACTGTTCGTGTCGAAGATGGCGATAAGTGGGCTGAATTTAAGCCGTACAATGGTTTTTCGCTGGATTTCACCATCGATTTTAACCATCCGGCTATTGATTCCAGCAACCAGCGCTATGCGATGAACTTCTCCGCTGATGCGTTTATGCGCCAGATCAGCCGTGCGCGTACGTTCGGTTTCATGCGTGATATCGAATATCTGCAGTCCCGTGGTTTGTGCCTGGGCGGCAGCTTCGATTGTGCCATCGTTGTTGACGATTATCGCGTACTGAACGAAGACGGCCTGCGTTTTGAAGACGAATTTGTGCGTCACAAAATGCTCGATGCGATCGGTGACTTGTTCATGTGTGGTCACAATATTATTGGTGCATTTATCGCTTATAAATCCGGTCATGCACTGAATAACAAACTGCTGCAGGCTGTCCTGGCGAAACAGGAAGCTTGGGAATATGTGACCTTCCAGGACGACGCAGAACTGCCGTTGACCTTCAAAGCGCCTTCAGCTGTACTGGCATAACGACATTTATACTGTCGTATAAAATTCGACTGGCAAATCTGGCACTCTCTCCGGCCAGGTGAACCAGTCGTTTTTTTTTGAATTTTATAAGAGCTATAAAAAACGGTGCGAACGCTGTTTTCTTAAGCACTTTTACGCACAACTTATCTTCATTCATGCTGTGGACTTCAGGCTTTAATGATAAGATTTGTGCGCTAAATACGTTTGAATTCGATCGGGATGGCAATAACGTGAGTGGAATACTGACGCGCTGGCGACAGTTTGGTAAACGCTACTTCTGGCCGCATCTCTTATTAGGGATGGTCGCGGCGAGTTTAGGTTTGCCTGCGCTCAGCAACGCCGCCGAACCAAACGTGCCCGCAAAAGCGACAACCCGCAACCACGAGCCTTCAGCCAAAGTTAACTTTGGTCAATTGGCCTTGCTGGAAGCGAACACACGCCGCCCGAATTCGAACTATTCCGTTGATTACTGGCATCAATATGCCATTCGCACGGTAATCCGTCATCTTTCTTTCGCAATGGCACCGCAAACACTGCCCGTTGCTGAAGAATCTTTGCCTCTTCAGGCGCAACATCTTGCATTACTGGATACGCTCAGCGCGCTGCTGACCCAGGAAGGCACGCCGTCTGAAAAGGGTTATCGCATTGATTATGCGCATTTTACCCCACAAGCAAAATTCAGCACGCCCGTCTGGATAAGCCAGGCGCAAGGCATCCGTGCTGGCCCTCAACGCCTCACCTAACAACAATAAACCTTTACTTCATTTTATTAACTCCGCAACGCGGGGCGTTTGAGATTTTATTATGCTAATCAAATTGTTAACTAAAGTTTTCGGTAGTCGTAACGATCGCACCCTGCGCCGGATGCGCAAAGTGGTCAACATCATCAATGCCATGGAACCGGAGATGGAAAAACTCTCCGACGAAGAACTGAAAGGGAAAACCGCAGAGTTTCGTGCACGTCTGGAAAAAGGCGAAGTGCTGGAAAATCTGATCCCGGAAGCTTTCGCCGTGGTACGTGAGGCAAGTAAGCGCGTCTTTGGTATGCGTCACTTCGACGTTCAGTTACTCGGCGGTATGGTTCTTAACGAACGCTGCATCGCCGAAATGCGTACCGGTGAAGGTAAAACCCTGACCGCAACGCTGCCTGCTTACCTGAACGCACTAACCGGTAAAGGCGTGCACGTAGTTACCGTCAACGACTACCTGGCGCAACGTGACGCCGAAAACAACCGTCCGCTGTTTGAATTCCTTGGCCTGACTGTCGGTATCAACCTGCCGGGCATGCCAGCACCGGCAAAGCGCGAAGCTTACGCAGCTGACATCACTTACGGTACGAACAACGAATACGGCTTTGACTACCTGCGCGACAATATGGCGTTCAGCCCTGAAGAACGTGTACAGCGTAAACTGCACTATGCGCTGGTGGACGAAGTGGACTCCATCCTGATCGATGAAGCGCGTACACCGCTGATCATTTCCGGCCCGGCAGAAGACAGCTCGGAAATGTATAAACGCGTGAATAAAATTATTCCGCACCTGATCCGTCAGGAAAAAGAAGACTCCGAAACCTTCCAGGGCGAAGGCCACTTCTCGGTGGACGAAAAATCTCGCCAGGTGAACCTGACCGAACGTGGTCTGGTGCTGATTGAAGAACTGCTGGTGAAAGAGGGCATCATGGATGAAGGGGAGTCTCTGTACTCTCCGGCCAACATCATGCTGATGCACCACGTAACGGCGGCGCTGCGCGCTCATGCGCTGTTTACCCGCGACGTCGACTACATCGTTAAAGATGGTGAAGTTATCATCGTTGACGAACACACCGGTCGTACCATGCAGGGCCGTCGCTGGTCCGATGGTCTGCACCAGGCTGTGGAAGCGAAAGAAGGTGTGCAGATCCAGAACGAAAACCAAACGCTGGCTTCGATCACCTTCCAGAACTACTTCCGTCTGTATGAAAAACTGGCGGGGATGACCGGTACTGCTGATACCGAAGCTTTCGAATTTAGCTCCATCTACAAGCTGGATACCGTCGTTGTTCCGACCAACCGTCCAATGATTCGTAAAGATCTGCCGGACCTGGTCTACATGACTGAAGCGGAAAAAATTCAGGCGATCATTGAAGATATCAAAGAACGTACTGCGAAAGGCCAGCCGGTGCTGGTGGGTACTATCTCCATCGAAAAATCGGAGCTGGTGTCAAACGAACTGACCAAAGCCGGTATTAAGCACAACGTCCTGAACGCCAAATTCCACGCCAACGAAGCGGCGATTGTTGCTCAGGCTGGTTATCCGGCTGCGGTGACTATCGCGACCAATATGGCGGGTCGTGGTACAGATATTGTGCTCGGTGGTAGCTGGCAGGCAGAAGTTGCCGCGCTGGAAAATCCGACCGCAGAGCAAATTGAAAAAATTAAAGCCGACTGGCAGGTACGTCACGATGCGGTACTGGAAGCAGGTGGCCTGCATATCATCGGTACCGAGCGTCACGAATCCCGTCGTATCGATAACCAGTTGCGCGGTCGTTCTGGTCGTCAGGGGGATGCTGGTTCTTCCCGTTTCTACCTGTCGATGGAAGATGCGCTGATGCGTATTTTTGCTTCCGACCGAGTATCCGGCATGATGCGTAAACTGGGTATGAAGCCAGGCGAAGCCATTGAACACCCGTGGGTGACTAAAGCGATTGCCAACGCCCAGCGTAAAGTTGAAAGTCGTAACTTCGACATTCGTAAGCAACTGCTGGAATATGATGACGTGGCTAACGATCAGCGTCGCGCCATTTACTCCCAGCGTAACGAACTGCTGGATGTCAGCGATGTGAGCGAAACCATCAACAGCATTCGTGAAGATGTGTTCAAAGCCACCATTGATGCCTACATTCCGCCACAGTCGCTGGAAGAAATGTGGGATATTCCGGGGCTGCAGGAACGTCTGAAGAACGATTTCGACCTCGATTTACCAATTGCCGAGTGGCTGGATAAAGAACCAGAACTGCATGAAGAGACGCTGCGTGAGCGCATTCTGGCGCAGTCCATCGAAGTGTATCAGCGTAAAGAAGAAGTGGTTGGTGCTGAGATGATGCGTCACTTCGAGAAAGGCGTCATGCTGCAAACGCTTGACTCCCTGTGGAAAGAGCACCTGGCAGCGATGGACTATCTGCGTCAGGGTATCCACCTGCGTGGCTATGCACAGAAAGATCCGAAGCAGGAATACAAACGTGAATCGTTCTCCATGTTTGCAGCGATGCTGGAGTCGTTGAAATATGAAGTTATCAGTACGCTGAGCAAAGTTCAGGTACGTATGCCTGAAGAGGTTGAGGAGCTGGAACAACAGCGTCGTATGGAAGCCGAGCGTTTAGCGCAAATGCAGCAGCTTAGCCATCAGGATGACGACTCTGCAGCCGCAGCTGCACTGGCGGCGCAAACCGGTGAGCGCAAAGTAGGACGTAACGATCCTTGCCCGTGCGGTTCTGGTAAAAAATACAAGCAGTGTCATGGCCGCCTGCAATAAAAGCTAACTGTTGAAGCAAAAGGCGCAGGATTCTGCGCCTTTTTTATAGGTTTAAAACAATGAAAAAGCTGCAAATTGCGGTAGGTATTATTCGCAACGAGAACAATGAAATCTTTATAACGCGTCGCGCAGCAGATGCGCACATGGCGAATAAACTGGAGTTTCCCGGCGGTAAAATTGAAATGGGCGAAACGCCGGAACAGGCGGTGGTGCGTGAACTTCAGGAAGAGGTCGGGATTACCCCACAACATTTTTCGCTATTTGAAAAACTGGCATATGAATTCCCGGACAGGCATATAACTCTGTGGTTCTGGCTGGTCGAAAGTTGGGAAGGGGTGCCGTGGGGTAAAGAAGGGCAACCCGGTGAGTGGATGTCGCTGGTCGGTCTTAATGCCGATGATTTTCCGCCAGCCAATGAACCGGTAATTGCGAAGCTTAAGCGTCTGTAGTCTGTAGGTCGGATAAGGCGTTCACGCCGCATCCGACATTTGCACAAGATGCCTGATGCGACGCTGTCCGCGTCTTATCAGGCCTATGTGCGGCATCAGACCAATGTCACTGCTTTGGCTCTTCGCTCCAGTCATCGCTTTCGGAAAGATCGCCACTGCTGGGGATTCGTTTTTCTTCAGCAGCCCATTCTCCGAGGTCGATCAGCTGACAACGTTTGGAGCAAAATGGCCGAAACGGGCTGATTTCACCCCATACCACCGTTTTCCCGCAGGTTGGGCAATTCACCGTAATAGTTTCTGACATTTTCACTCCTTAGCAACAGGCCAGTTCGAAATCTAGACGTTCCGGTACCTGTCCGTTTTCACTGTCCAGCGGCATAAAACGAATGGCAAAACGGCTCTTATGTCCGGAAATTTGCGGATAAAGCTGTGAATCGAGCGACAGATTCAGGCGCAGCAAGTCGGCATCGCCACCGTTATCCTGATAAAAACCATTCAGGCTGGTTTGTTTACGGAAGGGGGCCGACTGGCGAATTAAATCCAGCACCATGGTAAGTGCCTGGGTGAGCGGGTTCAGGCTGGCAATCCAGGTTTCTACCTGGCTGTCGCGCTGCGCCTGGGGTAGATGCAGCCAAATGTGCAATGTAGGTAAATCAAAGCTGCAACAGCCGCCTGGGATGCTCAGTCGCTGACGCACCAGAGCAATCAAACGATCTTCACGCAGAAATTGCCCGATACGCGGCGCGGAAATTAATACGCTCCCCGCCGCTTTTAACTGCTGAATTAATGCTTCAATACGGCTCTGGTCCACGCCAGGCACGCCAATCCAGGTCTGGAGTTTACGTTGCTGCCGGTCAAGTTCTTTCAACAGCTCAGTGCGGACTTCGCCGCGCTCGAAAACATCCAGTAATTCACTGACATTACGGAAGAAATGCAGCGCGCCAGCGTGGTCAACGATGGGTAAATTAACGGTGAGTTGCTGAATCAAAAACTCAATGCGCAGCCATGTACGCATTTTTTCATTTAGTGGATGTTCAAAAAGGACCTGGGTCTGCATTACGGTTTTTCCTGTGAGACAAACTGCGACGCAAGCTGCAAATAGTGTGCGTGCAGGCGGGCAACATCCGATGCGATAGCATCCGGTGCGCCGTTATTATCAATGACGTCATCTGCCACGGCAAGGCGGGCTTCGCGCGTTGCCTGAGCAGCAAGGATTTGTTCGACATGCTCGCGAGTTACATCATCGCGCTGCATGGTGCGCTTAAGTTGCGTTTCTGGGCTGACATCCACCACCAGCACTCGATTCGCTTTTTTATACAGTGAGTTTTCTACCAGCAATGGCACAACCCACAGTACATAGGGGGAAGTAGCTTGCTGGATCTGGTGTTGCGTCTCTTGCTGAATCAGCGGATGCAGCAGGGCGTTAAGCCAGTTTTTCTCTTCCGGGTTGGCGAAGATCCGCTCGCGCAAGGCCCGGCGCTGCAATGTTCCATCAGCAGCAATCATGTTAGCGCCAAAGTGATCAGCAATGGCATGTAGCGCAGGTGCACCTGGTTCAACCACCTGACGCGCAATAATATCGGCATCAATGACGTTAATTCCGAGATCAGCAAACGCATTGGCAACGGTACTCTTGCCACTGCCAATGCCTCCCGTTAAGGCAACTATATACCTCATAATTTATATTCCCGGGAATTCATCATGATTATCAAAACGTTAAAAATGAGTGCACGAAAGCGAAATTGATGAAACGTTCGCTCACTATTTACCAGGTAAATTTATGGGATTGTAGCGTAAAAAAAGACAATTTCGCAGTCTTGCGCCGCATTGATTAGTGCGTATGATAGCGTCACTGGAGTTGCGCTCTTACCCTTATAGCCATTAACCCCAGGAATCCGCACATGCGTATTGAAGAAGATCTGAAGTTAGGTTTTAAAGACGTTCTCATCCGCCCTAAACGCTCCACTCTTAAAAGCCGTTCCGATGTTGAACTGGAACGTCAATTCACCTTCAAACATTCAGATCAGAGCTGGTCCGGCGTGCCGATTATCGCCGCAAATATGGACACCGTAGGTACATTTTCTATGGCCTCTGCGCTGGCTTCTTTTGATATTTTGACTGCTGTGCATAAACACTATTCTGTCGAAGAGTGGCAAGCGTTTATCAACAATTCTTCCGCTGATGTGCTGAAACATGTGATGGTTTCTACCGGTACGTCTGATGCGGATTTCGAAAAAACTAAACAGATTCTCGACCTGAACCCGGCATTAAACTTTGTTTGTATTGATGTGGCGAATGGTTATTCCGAACACTTCGTGCAGTTCGTTGCGAAAGCGCGTGAAGCGTGGCCGACCAAAACCATTTGTGCTGGCAACGTAGTGACTGGTGAAATGTGTGAGGAGCTTATCCTCTCCGGTGCTGATATCGTTAAAGTTGGCATTGGCCCAGGTTCTGTTTGTACAACTCGCGTCAAAACAGGCGTCGGTTATCCGCAGCTTTCTGCGGTAATCGAATGTGCCGATGCGGCGCACGGTCTGGGCGGAATGATCGTCAGCGACGGTGGCTGCACCACGCCGGGCGATGTCGCAAAAGCCTTTGGCGGCGGTGCCGATTTCGTCATGCTTGGCGGCATGCTGGCGGGCCACGAAGAGAGCGGCGGTCGCATCGTTGAGGAGAACGGCGAGAAATTTATGCTGTTCTACGGCATGAGCTCCGAGTCTGCGATGAAACGTCACGTTGGCGGCGTTGCGGAATATCGCGCAGCAGAAGGTAAAACCGTTAAGCTGCCGCTGCGAGGCCCGGTTGAAAATACCGCGCGTGATATTTTGGGCGGCCTGCGTTCAGCTTGTACATACGTTGGGGCTTCACGCCTGAAAGAACTGACCAAGCGCACCACATTTATCCGTGTGCAGGAACAAGAAAACCGCATCTTCAACAACCTGTAATCTTCCAACGCTGGTGTGGAGCAACACGCCAGCGTTATCCCATCCCACTCATCGCATCGCCTAAATGGAAAATTGGCAGATACATCGCCACCACCAGCGTACCGATAATTCCTCCCGTTATGATCAGCAACGCCGGTTCCAGTAAGGCTGCGAGGTTATCCGCCAGCGCCATTGTGTTATCCCGATGATGATGGGCGAGGTTGTCTAACATGAGGTCCAGCGAGCCGGATGCCTCTCCTGTTCTCACTAATTGCAAACAGAGCGGGCTAAACTCCCCGGTATTTTTTAGCGCCAGCCAGATGGGATGACCGTTACTGATATCGTGCTGGATTTGTGTCAGAAGTTGCACCCAGTACGGGCAGCGCATTGTTTCTCTGACGCTCTCTACGCCCTGCAAAAAAGTAATGCCTGCACTTTGTGTCAGCGCCAGAATCGTAAAGATCTGCGTGAGTTTTTGTCCCCGCATCAGTGAACCCATAATCGGGATGCGTAACAGCAATTTCTGCCGCACTATAAGCCAGGTCGGTCGGCGCATCAGCAACTTATTGGCTATCGCCAGCAGAAAGCCGAACAACACCAGCAGCCAGCTCCATTCGCCACTAAAGTCTGCCAGCGTCATGATCCCCTGCGTTAGTGCCGGTAGTGGGGTGTTGAAGGTCTTATAGATAGCGGCAAACTCCGGCAGAACAAAATGCAGCATTGCCACAACCACCATGATTGCCATCGCTAAAATGATGATGGGATAACGTAACGCTGATTTCACTTTGTCGGTCAACTGACGCTGGGCTTTTTGCTGACGCGCCAGTTCAAAGCAGCATTCATCCAGCTTACCGGTCAGTTCACCCGTGCGGATCATCGCCTGATAGAGTGGCGGAAATACCTCTGACCAGGGTAATAAGGCATTGGAAAAAGCAATGCCCTGTTCGAGATCGTGCGCCAGCGATTGCAGCAACGCTTGCCATTGCTTACTGGGATGCTGTCCCGCCAGCAGTGCCAGCCCTTCAGAAAGCGTTAACCCGGCTTTGAGTAGCGTCGCCAGTTGATGAATGACTTTCGCGCTTTTATCTCCTCGCCACTGCGCAGAATTGATGGCGATTCGCTTCAGGCTAAGTGGGGTAACCATCTGTTGCTGTAGTGCCATGAGCAGCAAAGCACGGCTCTCTGCCCATAGCATCCCATCTTGCGCATTGCCGTCGCCGGTTATGCCATGCCAGCGCCAGAGTTGCTTACTCGCCATGCGGCATCCCCAGTACGCGGATTAACTCTTCAAAGGTGGTTAAGCCTTGCTCCACGGCTAGGCAGCCGTTTTCAAAAAGCGTACGCATACCCGCCTGTCGTGCGTGCGTTTCCAGCGATTCAACGTCGGTATTAGCGGAAATAAGCTGGCGTATGGCTGGTGTAATGGGCAGGACTTCAAACAAGGCGGTACGACCATAAAAACCGTGGTAGCAATGTACACAACCGGGTGCCTGCCAGTGGGGCAGCGGCGACGGCCATACATTGTCTGGAATATGGATGGGCTCCCCTTGCTGCTGGCGACAATGTGGGCAAAATTTACGTACCAGACGCTGGGCTATTACCAGCGTAAGCGCTGATGAGAGCATCCAGCGGGCGACTCCCATTTGCTGTAAACGTACCAGCGTTTCGCAGGTGGAATTAGTGTGTAGGGTAGACAACACCAGGTGACCGGTTTGCGCGGCTTTAATGGCAATTTCTGCCGTTTCGCCATCGGATCATGATGACGTCAGGATCCTGGCGCAATAACGCACGCAAAACGCCCTGAAAGGTGAGCCCGGCACGCGGATGGATTTGCGTCTGGTTTAGTCCGGCTATGGGGATCTCAACCGGATCTTCGACGCTACAAATATTAATGTCAGCGGTATTCAGCTTTTGCAGGGCACTATAAAGCGTGACCGTTTTGCCGCTGCCTGTAGGGCCAGTTACCAGCACCAGTCCCTGTGGTTGTTGCAAGGCATGAGCAAAGTCCGCCAGTTGTAACGGCTGCATTCCCAGCGTGTTAACATCCAGTGCCTGGTTCACCTGCTGTAACAACCTTAATACCACCTTTTCACCACCCCGACATGGTAAGGTCGCAATACGAAATGAGACGGCGTTTCCTGCCAGTTCGACAGTGAATTGCCCGTCCTGCGGCAGGCGATGTTCCGCAATATCCAGGTTTCCCAGCACTTTTAATCTGGCGGTTAATGCGACTCCGGCATCCGGTGAAACATCCGGTAAAGGATGCAATACGCCGTCGATACGCAAGCGGATGCGGTAGGCATTGTCCGCTGGTTCGATATGAATATCAGACGCACGTTGTTCCAGCGCAGATTGTAACGTTCGAGTCAGCAACTCTGCTTTCGACTGATGCTTCTCCTGAACAGCTACGGGCAATGTCTGTTGTGTGCGACTGGCGTGGCCTTCCATTTGTTGGCGCGTCCAGCAGGTGATCTCAATACGTTTGGTGGTAGCGAAATGCAATGCGTCCAGCAACTCATGCGAAGGTGCATCGACTACCGCAACATGAACCACCTCTTCGCTGGCATCCAGCAAGACTCCCTGATAACGCAGACACAGGGCGGTGAGCTGTGGAATATTCATTGCCGCTCCTTAGTTGGCGTCATCAAAGCGGAAGACATCTTCGCAGGCTTGCTGCAATGCGCTGTCACTTTGAATATTGCAGTTGCGCGCCCAGCCGGTGACGCCGTTTGCGTTATCCCAACCTGGCGTCATGACGACGCTTAGTCCATTGAGACTTTCTTGCCCGGTCAGCGACACCACGCCTTTTGCCACACTCATGGCTGAAACATAGCGGGTGGTGGTAGGCGAGGGAATGCCATTGCTGCCACCGTCGCAGGTATCTAATCCACCGGTAATGCTGCCAACTTACTGATTTAGTGTATGATGGTGATTTTAAGGTGCTTGCGTGGCTTCCATTTCCATCAGATGTCCTTCCTGCTCAGCTACTGAAGGCGTGGTGCGTAACGGCAAAAGCACTGCCGGACATCAGCGCTATCTCTGCTCTCATTGCCGTAAAACATGGCAACTACAGTTCACTTACACCGCCTCTCAGCCCGGTACGCACCAGAAAATCATTGATATGGCCATGAATGGC
>NZ_MIIV01000176.1:0-3722 GCF_001743015.1 Shigella sp. FC1567 | reverse complement strand
TTTCTGGTGCGTACCGGGCTGAGAGGCGGTGTAAGTGAACTGTAGTTGCCATGTTTTACGGCAATGAGAGCAGAGATAGCGCTGATGTCCGGCAGTGCTTTTGCCGTTACGCACCACGCCTTCAGTAGCGGAGCAGGAAGGACATCTGATGGAAATGGAAGCCACGCAAGCACCTTAAAATCACCATCATACACTAAATCAGTAAGTTGGCAGCATTACCCAACGATGCGCCCTCCTTCGCCATTGAGTCTGGCATGGCGCAAATTTGGCAGCGGCAAAGCGGTAGAAGATATTGTGACCTTGTTTACCCAGCGCAGGCCGGAAATCAGCGGATTTTTAGAAATTTTCGGCAACCCACGCAGTTAAAAATCAAGTTTCCTTGCGCGTTGGCGCGTAAAATAGCGCGCAAGCTGATTTGAGGTTCACTTTTAACTATGCAAGAGAGACACACGGAACAGGACTATCGTGCCCTGCTGATTGCTGATACGCCCATTATTGATGTTCGCGCCCCTATCGAGTTTGAGCAAGGCGCAATGCCCGCCGCTATCAATCTGCCGTTAATGAATAACGATGAACGCGCCGCCGTTGGCACCTGCTATAAACAGCAAGGGTCAGACGCGGCGCTGGCGCTGGGGCATAAACTGGTGGCGGGTGAAATTCGTCAGCAGCGCATAGACGCCTGGCGGGCAGCGTGCCTGCAAAATCCGCAAGGTATTCTCTGCTGTGCCCGTGGCGGTCAACGCTCACATATTGTGCAAAGCTGGTTGCATGCAGCGGGGATTGATTATCCGCTGGTGGAAGGCGGTTATAAGGCACTGCGCCAGACCGCGATTCAGGCGACTATTGAACTGGCACAAAAACCGATAGTGCTGATTGGCGGTTGTACCGGCAGCGGTAAAACGCTGTTAGTGCAGCAACAGCCGAACGGTGTCGATCTGGAAGGGCTGGCGCGTCATCGCGGTTCGGCGTTTGGTCGCACGTTACAACCACAACTTAGCCAGGCGAGTTTTGAAAATCTGCTGGCTGCCGAAATGCTAAAAACCGACGCCCGTCAGGATTTGCGCCTGTGGGTGCTGGAAGATGAAAGCCGGATGATCGGTTCGAATCACCTGCCGGAATGTCTGCGCGAGCGAATGACTCAGGCGGCGATTGCGGTGGTAGAAGATCCGTTTGAGATCCGTCTTGAACGCCTGAACGAAGAGTATTTCTTGCGTATGCATCATGATTTTACCCACGCGTACGGCGACGAACAGGGCTGGCAGGAATATTGCGAATACCTGCATCACGGACTTTCGGCTATTAAGCGTCGGCTGGGGTTACAGCGCTATAACGAACTCGCTGCCCAGCTGGATACGGCGCTGACAACGCAACTCACCACCGGCAGCACCGACGGTCATCTGGCCTGGCTGGTGCCGTTACTTAAAGAATATTACGACCCAATGTATCGCTATCAGCTTGAGAAAAAAGCGGAAAAAGTTGTCTTTCGCGGTGAGTGGGCGGAAGTGGCGGAATGGGTTAAGGCGCGGTAATGAGGGACGTATTTGTATTAGTCGCGACTTGATCTGACACATGGCCTTGAAAGGTTGAGAGTTACCGGTTTTGATATGAGTGTCGAATCCTTATCCAAAACAAGAGGTAACTCTCATGCTTCATACTGCCAATCCCGTCATCAAACACAAAGCCGGTTTGCTCAATCTGGCTGAAGAACTCAGCAACGTATCAAAAGCCTGTAAAATCATGGGCGTTTCGCGTGATACGTTTTATCGTTACCGCGAACTGGTCGCTGAAGGCGGTGTGGATGCGCAGATTAATCGTAGTCGCCGCGCTCCTAACCTTAAGAACCGTACCGATGAGGCAACTGAACAGGCTGTTGTTGATTACGCCGTCGCTTTCCCGACACATGGTCAGCACCGGGCCAGCAACGAGCTGCGTAAACAGGGGGGTTTTATCTCCGACAGTGGTGTCCGTTCTGTCTGGTTACTCCATAACCTTGAGAATCTCAAAAGACGATACTGAACAAATTTTATCAGGTGACGTTCCGTAAAAAGTTGTATGGAGTTCTCGATGCAGTCGGCGCGACTATCAGTACCCCCGCTGAACCCTGGACTATCGGGCCGCCGTACTGGGGCATGTCACCCTGGCGTGCCGCTGGTTTTCCGCTAATGGTTTATTTCCTCTTTCTTTCCCGGCAAGAATTTATTTTAATCCGGAAGGATTATTTATTTTCAGATAGGGACTCACATTAAACACGTAACATTTTAATTAATGCATGGCTGAATATGTATTACACAATGTCAGATATCGTAAAAGACCAGTGCAATTCTATGTAAACTCTCTGACTGTTCATTTTATTTGTTGTTTCAGGGTCGGAACTCACCCTCAATAAACAACTGAATACGAGTAGATATTCATCGTCTGAGCTATATGGCTTTACACAATAGCCGACATGTCTTTTCTCAGTCAGGAATTTTACTTTTCCTCACTACGAAGTTGACGACTTCGATATGGGATAGACTCTTAATTCAAGCAATTACTCTGCACAAGCATCAGGCAATCCAGCTCCAATATTTGTTATAAAATAATGCGTAACATTAATTTCACCAACAAAAAAAGGTTTACACCATCCCCTTGCCCTGGTATCTTACCATATTTACACCACACTTTTTTTGTATCTGGATCATTCTTTGATACGATTTTCGCCACTTGTTCCCTGGCCCTCACTGTCAATGTTTTCTTAAACCTACCCCCATCATCATTTGTTAGGGAAAAATAAGAAAAAAAATAATCATCTTCTACATTTGTGTATATTGATATATCCACCGCTACGTGCGAAAAAAAATCTGGGAGCCATGTAAAAACTCCATCATTTTCTGGTATTGCCATATAGTTTATGTAATGTTTACTTACAAGAGATTCATCTTTGTATAAATAAAGATAAGTAATTACGCATAAAACAACAATGATTATAATAGCAAAAATAAATATTATCATCTTTGATAGATTACTTGAGATAGCCAGCATCTTGTAAAGCCTTTATCGTTTTTTTATGCTCTGGATTAATATAATCACTACATCTATCTGAGCAATCTGTTGTTGATGGACATGTCAACCCATGGTCATTTACAGCCAAGTCTTTTTTATTATCTTCAATCATTTCAGAATGGGATAGCTTTACTTTTCTGCCGTACATACCGAACAGATTTAATCCGTAATCTCTAATCTCTTTTTCATAACCCAGCCCTTTCGCCGATCGGCTAACACCAGCGTCATTTAATTTAGACACTCGACAAAATGCCATACAATGGAAAAATTGATCAGTCCCACCTAAATTTAATCTCTTCATAAGTATCAGATAATATATCCCATGCTCTTTGGGTAATGACTCCAACTTACTGATAGTGTTTTATGTTCAGATAATGCCCGATGACCTTGTCATGCAGCTCCACCGATTTTGAGAACGACAGTGACTTCCGTCCCAGCCTTGCCAGATGTTGTCTCAGATTCAGATTATGTCGCTCAATGCGCTGAGTGTAACGCTTGCTGATAACGTGCAGCTTTCCCTTCAGGCGTGATTCATACAGCGGCCAGCCATCCGTCATCCATACCACGACCTCAAAGGCCGACAGCAGGCTCAGAAGACGCTCCAGTGTGGCCAGAGTGCGTTCACCGAAGACGTGCGCCACAACCGTCCTCCGTATCCTGTCATACGCGTAAAACAGCCA
>NZ_MIIV01000175.1:0-3732 GCF_001743015.1 Shigella sp. FC1567 | reverse complement strand
CCATTCATGGCCATATCAATGATTTCTGGTGCGTACCGGGCTGAGAGGCGGTGTAAGTGAACTGTAGTTGCCATGTTTTACGGCAATGAGAGCAGAGATAGCGCTGATGTCCGGCAGTGCTTTTGCCGTTACGCACCACGCCTTCAGTAGCGGAGCAGGAAGGACATCTGATGGAAATGGAAGCCACGCAAGCACCTTAAAATCACCATCATACACTAAATCAGTAAGTTGGCAGCATTACCTCGGCTTTGAACTCTTTAGAGTAACGTTGGTTTTTTCTGCTCATTATTAGCTCCTTCTGATGCCATTCTATTTCAGGAAGGAGTGTCCGTTAAACTCAGGCTACCTCAGCATTTATAGACTCCCGCGCGTATAAAGTATTCATGATAGAAAAATGTGAAAACAAGATTCCGTTTGAATCAGTAAGCTGTTTGTATAGACGACAGTAGGGGGATGTTTTCTACTCATTTCAATGTAGATGCCAGCAAAAAGAAGTAAATATTAAGGATAATGTTGTAAACCTGGAGAGTATGAGAAGATCTTGCGTACTGTCAGAGAGTTGATTTCTCTGACAGTACGTGCTGCGTGCAAAATCACTACATCAAATAAACCAGCCAAATCTCATAGAGATAAGAGTAAACAAACCAACAGCAGCAAAGACATTTATCAGTACTACAGTTCTACTGGAAACATTCATTTTTGCCACCTTTTATCATTGCCCCTATGTGTATAGTACGGGTTAAGAAAATCCGCAATAATACTCATTCTGAAGATGGATAAGGGCAAGTTGCTGTTTGATGATTTTTTCTCAAACTGGTGAAAAAACTTGATGCACGTCAAAAAATGACGCATATTTGCGCGCGTTTTATTCATCTGGCTGGACGCCCGTACATGTCTCTCTATCAACATATGCTTGTTTTTTATGCGGTTATGGCAGCAATCGCATTTCTTATCACCTGGTTTCTTTCTCACGATAAGAAACGCATCCGTTTCTTAAGCGCCTTTCTGGTGGGGGCAACATGGCCGATGAGTTTCCCGGTGGCGCTGTTGTTTTCACTGTTTTAAATCTTACTCACTGGCTTGACGGCACCACGCAGACTTATATCATTTGGATGAATCGATAAATTTCACAAGTGGTTAAGGAGAAAGTATGTCGCATCTGGATGAAGTCATCGCGCGCGTGGATGCCGCGATTGAAGAGAGCGTCATTGCCCATATGAACGAATTATTAATCGCCCTGAGCGATGACGCGGAGTTAAGTCGGGAAGATCGCTACACCCAGCAGCAGCGTTTGCGCACCGCTATTGCTCATCACGGTCGCAAGCATAAAGAAGATATGGAAGCGCGCCACGAACAGTTAACCAAAGGCGGCACCATCCTCTGATTAAAATGAGCGTCTGGCTACCAACCAGGCGCCAACCACAAGTAAAATTGCGCCACAAATTGGGCCGAACAACGCCCGTAGTGGTACGCCATGACTGCGGAAGATATCCAGCATCAGACCGCCAATTAGCTGGCTGGCGACCAGTACTGCAATAGTTGTCGCCGCTCCCACATTCTGATATCCGCTGATACTGGCGAAGACAAAAAACGATCCCAGCAAGCCGGGTATAAGTGTCCACCAGCGCACGCTGGACACCAGTTCGCCAAACCCCGCCATGCCTTGTTTAAACCATAAAATAGAAACAAAGAGCACAATCCCCACCAGTGAGTTCAGCAACATGGCGATGAGAATGGTAGAGGAGGTCTGGGTGATGCGCACCATCAGCGTGTTCTGGACTACCAGACCAATTCCGGCGGCAATCAAAAAAGCAAGGGTGAGCGACTGATTCATCCAATCGCGTCCGGTTCAGTGCGTTCGTCGAGTTGCAACTGCATAAATGTCAGATCCAGCCAGCGCCCAAATTTAGTGCCCACCTGCGGCATTTGTGCGGTGACGACAAATCCCAGCGAATGGTGCAGATGCAGCGAGGCCTGATTTTGCGATTCGATCCCGGCGACCATGACATGCTTCCCGCTATCCCGCGCTTCATCAATCAATCGGCTTAACAATTTACGCCCCAGACCTTTGCCCTGATGATCGGGATGGACATAAACCGAATGTTCCACGGTATGGCGAAAACCATCGAAACTACGCCAGTCGCCAAACGAGGCATATCCCGTCACTACGCCATCTTCTTCACTTACCAGCACCGGATAACCTGCTATGGTCCGCGCTTCAAACCAGGCAATGCGGTTATCTGCATCAACCGTTTGGTCATTCCAGATAGCCGCCGTATACAACACGGCGTGGTTATAAATTTCCGCAATGGCAGCACAATCGGCTTTGCGGGCAAAACGGATGGACATGTCTGGCCTCGATAAAATAATGATGATGATGTTATCAATACTATCGAAAACAGCCCGAAGCAACGGATTCCTCGATGAAATTATTGCGTGTTGCAGAGGGGATGTGACGGCTGCAAACAAAACCAATCCCGTGAGCCTGCTACTATTGATGGATTCATGCCAAAAGCACAGGAGAGCATTATGGGGCAACAAAAGCAGCGTAATCGACGTTGGGTTCTGGCCTCGCGTCCACATGGCGCACCGGTTCCGGAGAATTTCCGTCTTGAAGAAGATGATGTCGCCACACCGGGTGAAGGACAGGTGTTACTGCGCACAGTTTATTTGTCCCTGGACCCGTATATGCGTGGACGTATGAGCGATGAGCCATCTTATTCACCGCCTGTTGATATTGGCGGCGTGATGGTCGGCGGCACGGTGAGCCATGTTGTGGAGTCGAATCATCCTGATTATCAGCCTGGCGACTGGGTGCTGGGCTACAGTGGATGGCAGGACTATGACATATCCAGTGGTGATGATCTGGTGAAACTTGGCGATCATCCGCAAAATCCATCGTGGTCGCTGGGTGTGCTGGGGATGCCAGGCTTTACCGCTTATATGGGGCTGCTGGATATCGGTCAGCCTAAAGAGGGCGAAACGTTGGTGGTAGCTGCGGCGACAGGTCCTGTGGGAGCAACGGTGGGGCAAATCGGCAAACTTAAAGGTTGCAGGGTGGTGGGGGGGGCCGGTGGCGCGGAAAAATGCCGCCATGCTATCGAGGTGCTGGGCTTCGATGTTTGTCTTGATCACCACGCGGGTGATTTTGCCGAACAACTGGTGAAAGCGTGCCCAAAAGGTATTGATATCTATTATGAAAACGTGGGCGGTAAGGTATTTGATGCAGTGCTACCATTACTTAATACATCTGCGCGCATTCCCGTTTGTGGCTTAGTGAGCAGCTATAACGCTACAGAGCTACCACCCGGTCCGGATCGTTTACCCCTGTTGATGGCAACGGTGCTGAAAAAACGTATTCGCTTGCAAGGGTTTATTATCGCTCAGGATTATGGTCACCGCATCCATGAGTTTCAGAAGGAGATGGGGCAATGGGTGAAAGAGGATAAAATCCACGGTAATGACTCCAACTTACTGATAGTGTTTTATGTTCAGATAATGCCCGATGACCTTGTCATGCAGCTCCACCGATTTTGAGAACGACAGTGACTTCCGTCCCAGCCTTGCCAGATGTTGTCTCAGATTCAGATTATGTCGCTCAATGCGCTGAGTGTAACGCTTGCTGATAACGTGCAGCTTTCCCTTCAGGCGTGATTCATACAGCGGCCAGCCATCCGTCATCCATACCACGACCTCAAAGGCCGACAGCAGGCTCAGAAGACGCTCCAGTGT
>NZ_MIIV01000174.1:0-3775 GCF_001743015.1 Shigella sp. FC1567 | reverse complement strand
AGTACTGCGCATACGATTACCGGGTCATACAGGAGCAGTCTGGTCTGAAAACATCAATGTCGCGTAAAGGTAACTGTTACGACAACGCTCCGATGGAAAGCTTCTGGGGAACGCTGAAAAATGAGAGCCTGAGCCACTATCGTTTTAATAACCGGGATGAAGCCATCTCAGTAATACGGGAATACATTGAGATTTTCTACAATCGTCAGCGTCGTCACTCTCGTCTGGGGAATATCTCCCCGGCAGCCTTCAGGGAAAAATATCATCAGATGGCTGCTCAAAAAAAGAACAAATGGTAGTGTCCGCTATTGCCAGTACACCTCAATCCACTTATGCTGAAATAATGTCCAGCGGCAGGATGTATTATCAGAATGTATTTATATTTATTAAATAATAAAAAAAGCCCGTGAATATTCACGGGCTTTATGTAATTTACATTGAATTATTTTTTCTCGGACAGATATTTCACTGTATCAGCATACTGCTGAACAAAAACATCCATATTGCTGGTATCCATACCCTGCGGATTCAGCTGATATTTACCGTTAACAAACATCGCCGGAACACCGCGCAATTGCACGTCAGCTGCAGCTTTTTCCTGCTGAGCTACCAGAGATTTCACCACGAAGCTGTTCCACGCCGCGTCGTACTCTTCACCTTTAATACCTGCGTTGATAAATACATCGCGGATATCAGAAGCAGAACGAATGGTCTGGGTTTTCTGTACGCCTTCAAACAGCGGAACAGTCACTTTGTCTTCCACGCCCAGCGCCATCGCCACAGCCCATGCCTGAGTCAGATCTTTGCCCAGGTCACCACCCATGAAGTTGACGTGGTATTTAGTCATCTTCACGCCTTCCGGCAGTTTTTTCTTCACATTATCAGAAATATGCAGAACTTCTTCAAACTGATAGCAGTGCGGACAGAAGAAAGAGAAAAACTCCAGCACTTGCGGCGCGCCAGCTACCGGTTTTTCCAGGGTAGTGTACTGTTTACCATCTTCATACTGCGCCGCCGATGCGCTAAACGCTAAAACTAAACCAGCCAGCGCCAGCCAAATCTTTTTCATGATCTACTCTCTCCGATTAATACATAGGTGTTAATTGTAAAGGGGGTTCTTGTAGAACTTTTGCCTGTTCTATAAAAGTCGCCGTTTGTCGCAGCCAGTAATCTTCCCCGGTTAACCACGGGAAATTTTTCGGGAACGCGGGATCAGCCCAACGCCGCATTAGCCAGGCAAGATAATAAACCAAACGCATGGCGCGTAAAGGTTCAATCAGTCCGATTTCAGCGGTGTCGAACTCGCTAAATTCTTCATAAGCTTCAATAATAGTTTCCAGTTGCATCCGCTGCTCGGCTTTATCGCCATTGAGCAACATCCACAAATCCTGAATAGCTGGACCATTACGTGCATCATCCAGATCAACAAACATTGGACCATCGCGCCAGAGAATATTCCCGGCGTGCAGTCTCCATGTAAGCGCAGAACGGTGGAATCTTCCCGCCAGTGCGCTGTAACGGCGGCGATCAGCTCATCTGTCGCTTTCAGGAATGCCGCTTTCAACCCGGAAGGTATCAGTGTAGCGTCCTCAAACAGCTTGCGTGGCTCAATGAGATATTCATTCAGACCGATGGTCGGGCGATGGATAAAAAGCTGTTTGCGCCCCGTCTGGTGCATACGCCCTAAATAACGCCCAACCGCTTCCATCTGATCGATATTATCAGCTTCGAACTGGCGACCACCGACGCTTGGAAAAACAGCGAAATAAAATCCCTGATGATTCAATAAAGTCTGACCGTTAAAGGCCACAGGTGCTGCGACCGGAACTTCATCATTTACCAACTGCAACGCAAATTGATGTTCTTCGAGGATTTGATCGGCTGTCCAACGTTCAGGGCGATAAAATTTGACGACAATACGTCGACGATCTTCGTCCTGAAATTGATAGACACGGTTTTCATAGCTGTTAAGCGGGGTAAGACCGGAATCCACCCGGATCCCTTGCTCAAATAGAGCATCCATGATGGTATCCGGGTGTAGTGTCTGGAAAGTAAAAGCGCTGTTGTTCATCCCATCATCCGGAAAACATTACGAATGATGAAGGATATCATTTCACGATGATTTTGGTGGCGCCGCTTACAAGCTTTTACTCTTTAATTACGCCGCGAGCGCGTAACAGCGCCGTTTTGAAGTCTTCTTCATAATCTTTCTGCAAACCCGGGATCACCGCATCTTTCGCGGAATCACGCATTTTCAGGTGATAGATCAGAATGTCATCCGTCAAATCCGCCAGTTCGCCGTCAAAACCTGACTCTTTCGCCAGTTTCTGCAAAAATTGCAACAGGTTAAGGTCTGGCTCTTTTTGCCAGGCTGGCTGGAGGAATTCAATAACTTCATTCAGACGTTTACATTTCATAGTGATGCTCCTTACTCTTGAGACAGACACGTTAGCAGGGTCAATCCCACAATAAAAGAGGCGATATCGGTGAATCTGATGACGACGATAACAGGCGTTGTGCTGGCAGGCGGTAAAGCCAGACGAATGGGTGGCGTAGATAAAGGATTGCTTGAATTAAACGGCAAACCATTATGGCAACATGTCGCTGACGCGCTTATGACGCAGCTCTCTCACGTCGTGGTTAATGCCAATCGTCATCAGGAAATCTATCAGGCAAGCGGTCTGAAAGTGATTGAAGATTCACTGGCGGATTACCCAGGCCCTCTGGCAGGAATGCTTTCAGTAATGCAGCAGGAAGCTGGTGAGTGGTTTTTGTTTTGCCCGTGCGATACGCCTTACATTCCCCCTGATTTAGCAGCCCGGCTTAATCATCAGCGCAAAGATGCGCCTGTCGTGTGGGTCCATGACGGTGAACGCGATCACCCGACTATTGCTCTGGTAAACCGCGCTATTGAGCCTTTATTACTGGAATATCTGCAAGCAGGAGAACGCCGGGTAATGGCATTTATGCGTCTGGCTGGCGGTCATGCGGTTGATTTCAGCGATCATAAAGATGCATTTGTTAACGTGAATACGCCAGAGGAGCTTGCCCGATGGCAGGAAAAACGATGATACCGTTACTCGCCTTTGCCGCGTGGAGTGGTACCGGAAAAACTACGCTTTTGAAAAAACTGATCCCGGCATTATGCGCCAGAGGGATCCGTCCAGGGCTGATTAAGCATACGCACCATGATATGGATGTTGATAAGCCAGGCAAAGATAGCTATGAGCTGCGCAAGGCTGGCGCGGCACAAACCATCGTTGCCAGCCAGCAACGATGGGCCTTGATGACGGAAACACCAGACGAAGAAGAGCTGGATCTACAGTTTCTCGCAAGTCGAATGGATACCTCAAAGCTGGATTTGATTCTGGTCGAAGGGTTTAAGCATGAAGAGATCGCAAAGATTGTGCTGTTTCGCGATGGAGCCAGACATCGACCTGAAGAATTAGTGATAGACAGGCATGTTATTGCTGTAGCCAGTGATGTGCCGCTTAATCTTGATGTCGCATTACTGGATATTAATGATGTTGAGGGGCTGGCTGATTTTGTGGTGGAGTGGATGCAAAAGCAGAACGGATAAGCAAGAGTAGGCTGGATCAGACGCAGCCAGTGTCGCATCCGACCTTTTTCTGCACCAACGCAAAAAGGCCCAGTCTTCCGACCGGGCCTTCTGCTTAATTTGATGCCTGGCAGTTCCCTACTCTCGCATGGGGAGACCCCACACTACCATCGGCGCTACGGCGTTTCACTTCTGAGTTCGGCATGGGGTCAGGTG
>NZ_MIIV01000173.1:0-3871 GCF_001743015.1 Shigella sp. FC1567 | reverse complement strand
TGCCGGGCTAATCCACCACTCTGATCGAGGTTCACAGTACTGCGCATACGATTACCGGGTCATACAGGAGCAGTCTGGTCTGAAAACATCAATGTCGCGTAAAGGTCACTGTTACGACAACGCTCCGATGGAAAGCTTCTGGGGAACGCTGAAAAATGAGAGCCTGAGCCACTATCGTTTTAATAACCGGGATGAAGCCATCTCAGTAATACGGGAATACATTGAGATTTTCTACAATCGTCAGCGTCGTCACTCTCGTCTGGGGAATATCTCCCCGGCAGCCTTCAGGGAAAAATATCATCAGATGGCTGCTTAAAAAAAGAACAAATGGTAGTGTCCGCTATTGCCAGTACACCTCATGATGGACTGTGTGCAGTTTGTTCCCGATCCGAAAAAACGCAGCATCCGGAGACCGCTTGTTGAAGAGGATATTGAAGAAATCATTACCCGTCTTAATCTGCGTGCGGAGGTCTTTAAGCTGCATGTGGATTTTTTCGCTACCGTCGTCAGCTAGATATCCCCCCGCGTTATCTCGACCCCGACAGACCGTTCGGGGTGGTGGATTACGTTAATGTTCCCCGTACCATTGCGACCGTTATCTCCTCCGGTAAGGCTTCAAAAGCTGAACTGGATTCTGTCCTTGGTGTGCAGGACTTATGGGATCTGCTGGAAATAATTCATGTGGATGCCCATAACGAACAGGTGATACAGGAGAACAGAAATGGCGCAGGTACTTGATGAGCTTGTTCTGTCCCTCGGGATTGATGACAGGGACTTTACTGCCGGGGAACAGGCAGTACATGCTGCCCTTAACCGGCTCACGACGGTGATGGAAGGTGTCGCTGACACATTCAGTCAGGGACAGAAGAAAACCAGTGAATCACTGGAAAAAACCGGAAAAGATGCTGATAAAACGGCCCGTCGAATGGAAGATGCCGGGAAACGGGCGTCCCGTTTTTTTTCAGGGATCCGTAGCGAGATTCTGGCTCTTGCGGGTGTCAGTCTGACGCTGGGGGGGCTGAAGAACCTGGTAACAGGTTTTGCCCGTGATCTGAACCGTCTGTCCGTGGAATCCGATGCTTTTGGCATGAAGGCCAGAAATCTGGACGGATGGTTACGGGCTGCGCGGGCAAATAATGTTGATGAAGGGGAAATGTCTGGGGCATTTTCCCGGCTTGCAAATGCAAAAGCGGCCTTCAGAGCCGGAAGGTCCTTTGATCCTGTGTTACAGGATTTGTTTCAGGTTGCAGCCAGGGCGGGCATTAGTGTTGATTTAAATACTGACAGCACTGAAGCCATCATGCGCAAGCTGGCGGTTATTTTTCCGCGACTGACAAAGTCCGAACAAACTGCCTACGGCAACGCGCTGGGCTTCAGTTATGCCGGACAGCAGTTTCTTGGCTCCGGTCATGCGCTGAAAGATGTGGACGAATTTACTTCCCGTTCGCAGGTTACGCCGGGGCGTACAGCGCTGGCCCGTAAGCTACGAAAAGAGCTTGTTGAGCTCGATCAGACCTGGTCCGGCATCGGGATGACGATTAGCACCGCGTTGATGCCGTACGCGCTGAAGCTCAGCCACTGGCTGGAGACACTCGGTGACTGGATGCAGCAACATCCGGAGGAAGTGAACAGGTTTATCACCACATTTCTGAATGACGTTGAGTCAGTGGCCTCCCTGGCGAATAAGGCTGCCGGAGAACTGGGGGGCTGGCAGAATGTCATTATTACGCTGATCGGGCTGAAAGTGGCGTCATGGGTGCGGGGGCTGACAAAAGCCCTCAGTGGCCCCGGAGGCCTTCTTTTTGCGATAACGGCGCTTTACCCGGTTGTTGACGGATTACTGACATCCATTGTTGGCAGGGAAAATAAGGACTGGCTGGATTCACATGGTTTTTTCTGGGCTTCAGACGGGACTTTCTTTTTCAATAAGAAAGAGATGGAGACGTATCAGACAAAACTGGATGTCGGAGAAAAGCCTGGCAACATCACCCGGGCACAATCACCCACAGTATGGCAGCAGGGCATGCTGGATACTCAGGCTTCTCAGGCAACCGGGAGGGAAGCAG
Organism: Shigella sp. FC1567; assembly: GCF_001743015.1. Taxonomy (NCBI): domain Bacteria; kingdom Pseudomonadati; phylum Pseudomonadota; class Gammaproteobacteria; order Enterobacterales; family Enterobacteriaceae; genus Shigella; species Shigella sp. FC1567. The sequence continues at coordinate 1,805 of NZ_MIIV01000173.1, read as the reverse complement.
CCTTCGGTGAATCCTGGCTACAGGGTATGCGTGCGACGCAGGAAAAACTCGGTAATGCCATGCAAAACCGCCAGCGACCGACGAAGACCGGGGAAGCCCTGTTAGGCTGGCTGCAACCGAAACTGTCTCAACTGGAGGAAAAATATAACCTGCCGCCCGGACTGCTGCGCAGCGTTGCGATCACCGAATCCCGTGGTAATCAGTTTGCCGTCTCACCTGCTGGTGCGATGGGACTGTTTCAGTTCATGCCGAAGACGGCCAGTGAATTTGGTCTGAGGGGGAACGATGCCTTTGATCCCGAAAAAGCCGCTGATGCCGCCGCGAGAAAACTTGGTGGCCTGATACGTTTTTTTCATGGCGATCTGGCTAAGGCTCTGGCGGCATATAACTGGGGAGAGGGAAATGTTCAGCGTAAGGGACTGGCTGCTGCTCCGGAGGAGACCCGCAACTATATTCCGCGGGTGCTGGCGAACCTGCCTTATCCGGGTGCGGCAATGGCCATACGGTCGCTCCATCCTGCGCCTGTATCGCAGTCCACCGTAACGGAAACCACGCATATCGGGACACTGAATGTCACCACAACGTCGGACAATGTGAAGGGTATTACCGATGACGCACGTCGGCGTATCACGAATTCGGCGCTTGTGTCGGTTTATTCCAGCGGGGTAACAGGATGAGTTTTTCTTTCGATAATATTTCCCTGAATAACTTTTCGCTCAGTGAAAGTAACGTACTGAGTGCAGTTCGTGGCGGCGGTGTCCTGGGACTCATTAATAGTGTACTGGCACCGTCATTCGGTATTTATTACGCACGGAATGATCCGGCAGGTGCCCATCAGAAGGGTGGCAAACCTTTCTCCCCGGATTCTTTTGTTGTCGTTGAGGTGGGCGCGGAGGCTTCTGTTTCCACCGTCCCCGTGGAGCAGGGGGCTTATACCACCTTTAATAAAATCCAGAGATCGCCGGAACTGCATGTGACTTTCATTGTAGAGGGGTGGACGGCCTTTTCCGGATCCGTCCCGAACCTGACAAATTTTTCCACCACCTCGCGGACGAATGTGCTGGAAACGCTTGAAAGGATGCGTACCACGGCAGGACTCTACGATATTGAGACGCCGGACAAGACATGGACATCCTGCGACCTTGTGAAATATGACTACCGAATGCGAAGTAATAATGGTCCGACCTTACTGACGGTTACTGCGGTATTTCAGACCGTAATGAATACAGGAGAGGTGTCAGTGGGAAGTACGGATAAGTCGTCTCCCACGGACAACGATAAAGCAAAAGGGGCCGCATCGGTTAAAACGCAGCCAGTTACGGCGTCGGTGACACAACCGTCAGACGCTGACAGACGAAGTGCCACGAACAGGGGGATCACCTGATGCTGGAAATTGTTTTATCTCCCGTTAAAGCCCAGCAGTTTACGGTGACACTGGGCGCTCAGGTCTGCACCATTCGCCTGAATCAGCGTACTACGGGGATGTATATCGATATCATTGTTAATGGTGAACCGTGCCTGTATGGCGTGCTGTGTCTGAATAATAACCGGATTGTCCGGTACGGATACCTGCCGTTTCAGGGGGACCTGTTTTTTACCGACACGGAGGGGAATAGTGACCCTGACTGGCGGGGGCTCGGATCCCGGTACCGGCTCTACTGGCTGTTACCTGAGGAACTGATATGAGCTACAGACAACGTAAAATAAGTAAGCGTAAACTGACCGCCGTATGTAGCCATTAAGCCTGTATTGGTAACGTAGGTGCCCACCTTTTCAACTAGTGGACACCTGTTATGGAACAGAAA
>NZ_MIIV01000172.1:0-3983 GCF_001743015.1 Shigella sp. FC1567 | reverse complement strand
GAGCAGGTACCGGCATCCACGTTACAGACGGTCCCGGCAAAAGTGCCTGACCTGACCCCTATTAGCGGTTACCAGCGCCCCACCAGACCCGGTGACATCACCCCCCGGATCATGGACGACTGGGGGCAGTAATCATGCCGGGTCTGGCTGGCTAACACCCCATTATAAGGGGTACGAATAAAGTAACGGGGGTAAGGTGAAATCTGTCAATCAGTACCGGCTTACGCCGGGCTTCGGCGGTTTTACTCCTGTGCCATATGCAACAACGGAGTGCCGCCTTCCATGCCGCTAACGCGGCATCAAAAAATCCCTCTTCTCCAGTTGCCCCCCTCCGAACTCAGAGTGTATTTTCATTTATTGATGAAATTTACTGTTTGCGCAATTTTCCTGTTTTAGTGTATTTTGTCATTCTGGAGGCTATAATATGTTTAATGTGATTACTCACCCGGCCGCACTGGATGAACTTCTAGAATTACCAGACAATCTGCGTGGTCGTATGACCAGACTGATTGAACGGCTGGAACAGGAAGGTAACAAAATGAAAATGCCTCACAGCCGTGTAATTGGCGGAGGGCTTTTTGAACTGAGAGTCGGGGATAAAAATATCGCAAGGACACTGTACGCTTATGCAACGGGTAACGAAATCTATCTGCTGCATGCATTTGTGAAAAAAACGCAAAAGACACCAACGAAAGCTATTGAAATTGCCAGGATGCGTCTGAAGGAGATGAACTGATGAAAGTAAAAGGTGTTCCATTCAGCCAGGTAAAGCAAAAACTACTCAGTACTCCAGAAGCTGTCAAAGGGTATGAGGATGCTGACAAAGAACTGGAGATGGTGGAAATGTTATACGAAATGAGAGAAAAAGCGGGATTAACAAAGTCAGCACTGGCCGAACGAATGGGGTTACGCCCGTCAGCCATCAGTCGCCTGGAAAGTAACCCTTTAGGGGCCAGCATGAAAACTTTGACAAAATATGCTCATGCCTGTGGCGCAACCATCGATATTCACGCTGTCTATTGAGGGGTCCGCTTGGAATTCGGAAAATAAACCACGTTAAGACTATTTTTTAGATAAATGACTTTCAGGAATCGCCAAGATGGCGGGATAACAGCGGTTTTGGTGTCCTAAATCGTACAATTCTGTACATCCACGCAAGGGAATGTACGGAAGTAAGCCAGACGGTTATCGGACGGTCAGAACATTTCGTACAGCCTTTACGTTCAGTGAGTTAGCTGGCCTGGACGTAACCACTCGTTAGCTCAATTCTCTTAGCGTGGGAAAATTTCCGAATTCCAAGCGGACCCCTTTATCCTTGCCCCGCTGAATGAGGAAACGCTGTTCCGGGGGATTATGCTGAACGTCTTCCGTTCATCGATAGGAATTAAAACCCCAAAAAGATTAAAAAACACCACAAAACGGATGTTTCTTCAACACCACTTTTGCTCATATGAACGGAACCGACGATTAAACTGGATGGCTCTGATTGATTCAGGGTATGAATGGCGGTTTTTTGCTCCGTTTCCCTCAAAATGGACGCTACTTACCCTCTGCGGCTCTCAGCCGCACCACCGCATCCGGGCCAGCGGCTCATGCATCAGGACCTGCTCTGCCAGACGGTAGCCCCGCTTCAGCCCCGTAAAACGCATCTGACTCCCGCACAGCACGCACTTCAGCGGGTCAACCTTCAGTAACCTCTGATACATCCCTCTCCAGGTGATTTGCATCGCCGTTTTTCTCACTGTCTCCGTTATGATGTACACCACTTCTTCCAGTAACCGCCGTTTCGCCGGACTCAGAAAACCGTAGTACCTCACCATACGGAACCCCTTATCCGCCACATGCCAGGAGAACCTTTCCATGAACTCATCTCCACTCATCAACAGGTATTCTTCCCGTTTTGTTCGGTGACTGTTGTAACGCAGTCCGATTTCATCCTGACCGGCATAATGCTCCAGACGACTCACCGGCACCGGTGGCTTTTTCAGGTAAGAGCCAAAGTACACCGCCACATGGGTGGCATTATCCATCACCCGGGATACGTTGACATTCCAGCCACGGCGGTAATGCGTGTCCAGGAAGCGATTCCATTCCCGTTTACTGCTTCCTTCTGCTGCCAGCGCATCCGGCATCACCAGGTCAGGGTATTTCCGTGACAGTAACCGTGTTATCCGGTAGCGCCACATGCTCATCACCTTACGGGCGTAAAAATGAAGATTTTTCCAGGTGTGGCCCGACGTCACACCACCGGCAGTTGTCGATAAATGGATATGCGGATGCCACTGCTGGTCACGCCCCCATGTGTGGATCACCGTGAATATCCTCGGCTCCACATCTGCCTGATGGCAGATTTCCAGTATCACATCCGCTGCAATGCGGCTCATCTCTGCCAGCAACCACCGGTTGTGGAACACCAGGGACCAGTACTGGCAGGGTAACGTGAACACAATATGCTGCCATGGGCAGTCGGGGACCAGGCTCAGCAGATACTGTATCCACTGTGCGCCAGCCTTCACCCCGCAGTGCGGGCAGGAGCGGCTTTTACACCGGAAGCAGACCTTTTTTGTATGGCAACAGTCCGGTGATGAACAGCACCACTGTGTATACCCCATCAGTGTGGTCCCGCACGCCATGATTTTGGTCACCGACTCAATCACCACCGGACGTACTGCCCCTTCCGGCTGCTTCTCCAGCCAGTTAAGCCAGCGGTTTCCCTGCTGAAAGATATCGGCAAAACGGGGAAGCATCAGAAGGGCGGGGCGACTCCGTCCGGCCAGTGAACCGTGCCACACTCCGGGCAGTACATACCGCCGGCGCTGATACCGGAAAGAATGGTCGCAAATTCCCGCTCCGTGCAGCGGGCAATTTCCGGATACCCTTCGTCATCAACACGTACAAACCAGAAGACCAGTTTTTTGTTTCCGGCATCCACAAAGAACGGAATATTCAGGTCTGCGCAACACTCAACGGCATCATCAAAACTATCAAAGCGCAGAACTTCTGCGTCTTCTTCGTCAAAAAAATCATCTTCGTGAAGCTTCAGACATAGCGGGGAAGTTCGCTTCTTTGAGAGGCGGGTTTACGTTTACGGGGTTTAGCTGAACGGGCCATATAACCACCTGAAAGACAATGACATTGCCTGTTTTTATAACGGTAATTGCAGACCATGACAAGCCGCAGCCGTCAGGCTGCCTACTCGAGCTTCAGCTCAATAAAGGCGAATATCGACATAAATTACCCCGATGGATCTTTTTTGCAAATCAGGGTGAATTCACGACCGGTGATTACGAAGAAATCATGAATAAGGCCAGCGCCCTGAGTCTGGTATCGAATGCAATCCTGTACTGGAATACATCAAGAATAAGCAATATTGTTGAAGGGTTACGTGAAAATGGTGAGGTTATTGATGATGACGTATTAGCCCATATATCATTACTGCCCTATAAACACGTATTACCTAATGGTACTTATTTTGTTGATGGAGAACCTTACGGTACTGAGCCTACCGAAAGAGCAAAACCGTAAGTTTCTGTTCAAATGCTCCCGCTGGTCCATCCGGACAGATTATCGACCATCAGGCTGTACAGGCCTGGGCGGACAGCCTCAGTACTGACAATCCGTTACCGGTGCCACGCTGATGGAACAGAAGTGGACCAGTAAGGCGCTTTCTGATTTGGCGCGGTTATATGATTTTCTGGTGCTGGCCAGTAAACCTGCTGCCGCCAGAATGGTACACGTATAGGAAATTGAAAAACCAGACGATACCGCTGTCCACGCCTTATGCCACGTGAGCTTTTCTGCTTTTCCCTCCACTCCGGTGTTTTCTCTCTCTGCATGGTCGATTCTTATACCGCAACAGGCTGTTTTTTATACTTGCACCGATTCCCGGGCACACTTAGCCTGTGTCAGGCCGGCATATACCTCAGCAGACTGATATCCCGCGCGTTTTTCTTCAGCCCCTCCACATTCAGTCCCGCGATGGC
>NZ_MIIV01000171.1:0-4060 GCF_001743015.1 Shigella sp. FC1567 | reverse complement strand
TTTCTGGTGCGTACCGGGCTGAGAGGCGGTGTAAGTGAACTGTAGTTGCCATGTTTTACGGCAATGAGAGCAGAGATAGCGCTGATGTCCGGCAGTGCTTTTGCCGTTACGCACCACGCCTTCAGTAGCGGAGCAGGAAGGACATCTGATGGAAATGGAAGCCACGCAAGCACCTTAAAATCACCATCATACACTAAATCAGTAAGTTGGCAGCATTACCCGCGATGATTATCAAAAAAGAGTACGGCTGACTGGAGTTCTCAGCTTATGCCCAGTCTCGCGTGCTGCAAAAACTCTCCGGCGTGAGCGGGATCCTGGCGATTACCGTCGGCGTGCCGAACTCATTAGGCCCGGGCGAGCTGCTGCAACATTACGGCACTGACGAGCAGAAAGATCACTATCTGCCGCGTCTGGCGCGTGGTCAGGAGATCCCTTGCTTTGCACTGACAAGCCCGGAAGCGGGTTCCGATGCGGGCGCGATTCCGGACACCGGGATTGTCTGCATGGGCGAATGGCAGGGCCAGCAGGTGCTGGGGATGCGTCTGACTTGGAACAAACGCTATATTACGCTGGCACCGATTGCGACTGTGCTTGGGCTGGCGTTTAAACTCTCCGACCCGGAAAAGCTGCTGGGTGGCGCAGAAGATTTAGGTATTACCTGTGCGCTGATCCCGACCACCACGCCGGGCGTGGAAATTGGTCGTCGCCACTTCCCGCTGAACGTACCGTTCCAGAACGGACCGACGCGCGGTAAAGATGTCTTCGTACCGATCGATTACATCATCGGTGGGCCGAAAATGGCCGGGCAAGGCTGGCGGATGCTGGTGGAGTGCCTCTCGGTAGGCCGCGGCATCACCCTGCCTTCCAACTCAACCGGCGGCGTGAAATCGGTAGCGCTGGCAACGGGCGCGTATGCTCACATTCGCCGTCAGTTCAAAATCTCTATCGGAAAGATGGAAGGGATTGAAGAGCCGCTGGCGCGTATTGCCGGTAATGCCTACGTGATGGATGCTGCGGCATCGCTGATTACCTACGGCATTATGCTCGGCGAAAAACCTGCCGTGCTGTTGGCTATCGTTAAGTATCACTGTACCCACCGCGGGCAGCAGTCGATTATTGATGCGATGGATATCACTGGTGGCAAAGGCATTATGCTCGGGCAAAGCAACTTCCTGGCGCGTGCTTACCAGGGCGCACCGATTGCCATCACCGTTGAAGGGGCTAACATTCTGACCCGCAGCATGATGATCTTCGGACAAGGAGCGATTCGTTGCCATCCGTACGTGCTGGAAGAGATGGAAGCGGCGAAGAACAATGACGTCAACGCGTTCGATAAACTGTTGTTCAAACATATCGGTCACGTCGGTAGCAACAAAGTTCGCAGCTTCTGGCTGGGCCTGACGCGCGGTTTAACCAGCAGCACGCCAACCGGCGATGCCACTAAACGCTACTATCAGCACCTGAACCGCCTGAGCGCCAACCTCGCCCTGCTTTCTGATGTCTCGATGGCAGTGCTGGGCGGCAGCCTGAAACGTCGCGAGCGCATCTCGGCCCGTCTGGGGGATATTTTAAGCCAGCTCTACCTCGCCTCTGCCGTGCTGAAGCGTTATGACGACGAAGGCCGTAATGAAGCCGACCTGCCGCTGGTGCACTGGGGCGTACAAGATGCGCTGTATCAGGCTGAACAGGCGATGGATGATTTACTGCAAAACTTCCCGAACCGCGTGGTTGCCGGGCTGCTGAATGTGGTGATCTTCCCGACCGGACGTCATTATCTGGCACCTTCTGACAAGCTGGATCATAAAGTGGCGAAGATTTTACAAGTGCCGAACGCCACCCGTTCCCGCATTGGTCGCGGTCAGTACCTGACGCCGAGCGAGCATAATCCGGTTGGCTTGCTGGAAGAGGCGCTGGTGGATGTGATTGCCGCCGACCCAATTCATCAGCGGATCTGTAAAGAGCTGGGTAAAAACCTGCCGTTTACCCGTCTGGATGAACTGGCGCACAACGCGCTGGCGAAGGGGCTGATTGATAAAGATGAAGCCGCTATTCTGGTGAAAGCTGAAGAAAGCCGTCTGCGCAGTATTAACGTTGATGACTTTGATCCGGAAGAGCTGGCGACGAAGCCGGTAAAGTTGCCGGAGAAAGTGCGGAAAGTTGAAGCCGCGTAATTGAATAACGGAGCCGAAAGGCTCCGTTTCTTTATCCGCTAATTATTTAAAATTAAAGCCATCCGGATGGTTTTCCAGGCTGCCGGTCAACGCCGCGAACAGCACCGTTTTACCATCAATCGAAAGCGCATCGTTCACATTCAGCCAGGTGAGTTTCTCTTGCGACGTTTTCTCATCAATAGTCGAGAACAGCCCCGTCATCTGATTAGATTTCTCGGACCACATCACAGCGATACGTTGCGAGCCACAGTCATGCGGTTTGCACGCGCTCATCACCTGATACGTCTCATCTCCCAACGTTACGGTTTGTGCGGGAGTATAAGTACCGCCTTTCATCACCCAGGCAGGCAGCTTATGCCCTTGTACCATCTGATTAAATGCAGCTTTGGTGGTTTCGCCCTTTGCAAGGCTGCTAATGGTTAAATCATCCTGCGCCATTGCACTGGTGGCGATGACCAGAGCGGCGACTGTCGTTATTGCCTTAAACATCATTCCTCCCGAGCTTATCCTGCCCATGTTATTAACCTTCTAAAGCCTGGCGATAACACGATAATTTGCAAATCAGATATTTCCAATATCAGCATTTGTTATCAATTTATTCTGCGCTAAGGCAACTGCCTGATAAGGTGTTAAAGTTATAAAACCCTTCGCATAAAGGAGTTGTACACCGTGCCTGGTTTGAAGATTACGCTTTTGCAGCAACCACTGGTGTGGATGGATGGCCCTGCCAACCTGCGTCATTTTGATCGTCAACTGGAAGGTATTACCGGGCGCGATGTGATCGTTCTACCGGAGATGTTTACCAGCGGCTTTGCCATGGAAGCGGCAGCTTCGTCGCTAGCACAAGATGACGTAGTGAACTGGATGACAGCTAAGGCGCAGCAGTGCAATGCGCTGATAGCAGGCAGTGTTGCATTACAAACGGAGTCTGGTTCGGTTAACCGCTTTTTGCTGGTTGAGCCGGGCGGCACGGTACATTTTTATGATAAGCGTCATCTGTTCCGCATGGCAGATGAGCATCTACATTATAAAGCGGGCAATGCGCGAGTGATTGTGGAATGGCGCGGCTGGCGTATTTTGCCGTTGGTGTACTACGACTTACGTTTTCCGGTGTGGTCGCGCAATCTCAACGATTATGACCTCGCCATCTACGTTGCCAACTGGCCTGCTCCGCGCTCTCTGCACTGGCAGGCATTGCTGACGGCCCGCGCGATTGAGAATCAGGCGTATGTGGCGGGATGCAATCGCGTCGGCAGCGATGGCAACGGCTGCCATTATCGCGGTGACAGCCGGGTGATTAATCCACAAGGCGAGATTATCGCTACTGCCGACGCGCATCAGCAACGCGCATTGATGCGGAGCTGTCGATGATGGCATTGCGGGAATATAGAGAAAAGTTTCCGGCATGGCAGGATGCGGATGAGTTTAGGTTGCGGTGAGTGGGGGTTGTGTTTAAGGCTGGGGGAGAGTCGGGGTAAGACTACGAAAGCCCGCTCTCCGCAAGGACTGACGCCAGATAGTTTCTGTCCATAGCTGCTTTTCGGGTAATGACTCCAACTTACTGATAGTGTTTTATGTTCAGATAATGCCCGATGACCTTGTCATGCAGCTCCACCGATTTTGAGAACGACAGTGACTTCCGTCCCAGCCTTGCCAGATGTTGTCTCAGATTCAGATTATGTCGCTCAATGCGCTGAGTGTAACGCTTGCTGATAACGTGCAGCTTTCCCTTCAGGCGTGATTCATACAGCGGCCAGCCATCCGTCATCCATACCACGACCTCAAAGGCCGACAGCAGGCTCAGAAGACGCTCCAGTGTGGCCAGAGTGCGTTCACCGAAGACGTGCGCCACAACCGTCCTCCGTATCCTGTCATACGCGTAAAACAGC
>NZ_MIIV01000170.1:0-4066 GCF_001743015.1 Shigella sp. FC1567 | reverse complement strand
GCTGGCCGCTGTATGAATCACGCCTGAAGGGAAAGCTGCACGTTATCAGCAAGCGTTACACTCAGCGCATTGAGCGACATAATCTGAATCTGAGACAACATCTGGCAAGGCTGGGACGGAAGTCACTGTCGTTCTCAAAATCGGTGGAGCTGCATGACAAGGTCATCGGGCATTATCTGAACATAAAACACTATCAGTAAGTTGGAGTCATTACCTGTTTTGCCTTGTCAAAAAAATGGTAGATGAATACCAACAAAACTCTGGGCAGTAATAAACAACATTCTGATAGAGAGTGCCTGTATAAAGCTGAAGTGACAATGACCGGGAAGGGAACCCGTTTTCAGGAATGGATGCCTGTCTTTTTCACTGTAAATATCCTGGCATTACTAATGCCAGGATATTTACAGAAGAGCAGCATAACCATGACGGAACGGGGTTAAGTCAGGTTGTCCTTAACGCTATTTTCAACCTCGTATGCCTTCTTCAGGTTTATGTTCAGATCTCATATCTCTCTCAGCAATCCTCAATAATCAGATACACCGCTTTCACCGGGCCATGAACCCCGACGACTTTGATAAGCTCAATATCCGCCGTTGAACTAGGGCCGCTAATGATGTTAATGCAGGACGGCATTCGTTCACCGGCCTGCGCTTTCTGATGCAATTTTTCTGCGAGTTGCGCTACACGCGGCAGGATTGTGCTTTTACGCAGGATAAAAAGAGAAGATTCCGGGAGCAGGCTCAATGAACGCCCGCGCTCGGCGGCGGAAAAAAGAACCACGCCTCCCGATTCGGTTAAACCATATTCAGCATACACAACACCCACTTTAGCCTGCTCTGCCTGCGAGATATTCTCGGCACCTTTCGCCGGATCCCAAACAACGGCATTGCATTCCTGCTGCAAACGTTCACTAATCCCCAATTCCTCCAGCCTCGTGTCACCGCTAATCACGACCGACTGATCTCCCAGCTCTTTACACAGACGTATTGCAGCTTCTGCCGCCTTCGCCTCGCTGGTCAGCTCACAGCGCGTCAACATAACATCGCTGGCAAACTGAATAAACGCGTCACAGCGCTGCTGTTGGTTAAGTTGGGTAAGCCGCTCGTTAGCATAGTTGTTAAGCGGCGCATCTTCTGCTTGCGGTTCAAGTCGCAGCGGGCGACCCAGTGCCTGAGCAACGTTATTCAAAAATTCGCCTCGATTATCCATTCTTTTTCTCCTGCGCCTGATGTTTCTTAAACCAACTACGGAAACTCTCTCCGTCAGCTTCAGGAAGATCGCGTGCTTCCATCCAGTCGCTAATCGCGCCAAATTTGAGTGGTGTTTTGCCGCCATTGATAAACCAGCTTGCCGCATGAGCGCCGGCCATCATCCCGACTTTCCACAATCCTGGATGACTATTGGCATAAGCGAACATTTTTATCGCCCGTTGCTCTGCTTTTGCGGTGATCCCTTTTTCAGCCATCACCCGACGATGACGCAAAATCAGTTTTGACAGCGGAATACGCACCGGACACACGCTGTCACAAGCAGTGCATAAAGAGCAGGCGTAGGGTAAATCTTTAAAATCTTTATAGCCGCCAAGTAGCGGAGAAATCACCGCACCAATTGGCCCTGGATAAATAGAGCCATATCCATGACCGCCAATATGGCGATATGCCGGACAAGTATTCATACAAGCCCCGCAGCGAATACAGCGCAGCACATCCCGAAATTCAGAGGCCAGCACCTCAGAACGCCCGTTATCGACAATAACCAGATGAAACTCTTCAGGACCATCAACGTGCCCCGCTTCGCGCGGTCCTGTCAGCCAGGTGTTGTATCCCGTCAAACGTGCACCAACGGCACTGCGCGCCAGCATGGTGATCAATACATCTACCTCGGCAAACGTGGGGGCAATACGCTCCATTCCCATCACTGCAATATGCGTTTTAGGCAGCGTGGTACACATTCGCGCATTACCTTCATTGGTCACCAGGCATACCGAACCTGTCTCTGCCACCGCGAAATTACAGCCGGTAATACCTATTTCAGCACTGAGGAAATCTTCGCGGATTTTTTGCCGGATGAATAAGGTCATCGCTTCAGGCGTTTCCGGCCCCTCATAGCCCAGACGTTCGTGTAGCACTCGACGGATCTGATGGCGATCTTTATGAATTGCCGGGACCACAACATGAGATGGCGGATCTTGATCCAGCTGGAGAATATATTCACCCAGATCGGTTTCAATCACCTGAATGCCAGCATCCTGCAACACATGATTGACACCAATCTCTTCGGTCACCATCGATTTAGATTTCACCACCTTCCGGGCATTTTTGCGTTGGGCAACCTGTAAAATGTAGCGGGTAGCGTCTTCTTTGTTTTTTGCAAACCAGACGTGACCGCCGTTTTGCGTCACTTTTTCTGAGAGCTGGTACAGATAAGCGTCGAGATTACTCAGAACATGATCACGTATCTGGGCGGCCCGATCGCGCCACTCCTCCCAGTGCCCCAATTCATCGACCATTTTTTGCCGATTTGCCCCAATACGCTGCTGCGCGTTTGCCACCGCTTTGCGCATGATCGGATCTTCAATTTGCTGACGGATGCGAGTCTTAAAATCTGTATTACTGGTTTTGATCGACATCTTTATATCCTCAGCGGCTCATCAACACTTCAGCAATATGCATCACTTTGACTTTCTGCCCTTCCCGTTGTAATCGCCCACTGATGTTCAGCAGGCAACTCACGTCAGCACCAATTAAATACTCAGGGCGGACTTCCATCAGGTGCCCAACCTTTTCTTTCACCATCTCGCCGGATATTTCGGCCATTTTGACCGAGAACGTGCCGCCAAATCCGCAGCAGGTATCCTGTTCAGCAAAGGTCAACAGCTCCAGTCCACGCACATTTTTCAGCAGCGTAAGTGGCTCGTCCTTCACTCCCAGCTTACGGGCCAGGCTACAAGATGGGTGATACACAGCTCTCCCTTGCAAACTGGCACCTACATCGACTACCCCTAATTTATTAACAATAAAAGAGGTGAGATCCTGCATACGCGCGGCAACCTTTTCGGCACGTGATGCCCATTCAGGTTCATCCGCCAGATACGTCGGGTAACTTTTTACGGCATAGGTGCAAGAGCCAGCCGGTGAAATAATGGGATCGTCGTTATCCTCCAGTGCGGCGATCAGATTTTTCATCCCTGGAATCGCTTCTTTGATATAACCGCTATTGATCGCAGGCTGACCGCAGCATCCCTGTTTCTCCGGGAAATTTACGCGACAGCCGAGTTTTTCCAGTAGCAGCACGGAGTCTCGTGCCATTCTTGATTTCAGGGCGTCACCAATACAGGTGACAAAGAAATTGACATTCACAACTAATACTCCATTACTTCATGCCCATTTATGCCCGATGTTTCCCCCCCACCGGGGGATCAATCATCAATAAATATGGCGTTCTTTTTTAATTGGCTAGCAACATACTACCCCTCATTTGTATGACAAATGATAATCTTTCACCCAAACGTCAAATGCAATAACTAATTTTATTTCTTTCGGCATCGCTCACATTTTATGGAGAAATCGACGATCATTTTTGGCATAAGAAATCCATTTAAAAATGGCCACATCCCTTATACCTATTCAGAGCTACTTATTCAGGGGTTATTGAGATATACACTGATGGTGTACAAACAAAATCACCGACAATAATCACGTATCAAGTAATAGTCGGGATTTTATTTAATTGAAGCAATTTAGTTTGTATCTTTGGTAATGCTGCCAACTTACTGATTTAGTGTATGATGGTGATTTTAAGGTGCTTGCGTGGCTTCCATTTCCATCAGATGTCCTTCCTGCTCCGCTACTGAAGGCGTGGTGCGTAACGGCAAAAGCACTGCCGGACATCAGCGCTATCTCTGCTCTCATTGCCGTAAAACATGGCAACTACAGTTCACTTACACCGCCTCTCAGCCCGGTACGCACCAGAAAATCATTGATATGGCCATGAATGGCGTCGGATGTCGCGCCAGTGCACGCATTATGGGCGTTGGCCTCAACACGGTTTTACGTCACTTAAAAAA
>NZ_MIIV01000169.1:0-4090 GCF_001743015.1 Shigella sp. FC1567 | reverse complement strand
TCGGCCTTTGAGGTCGTGGTATGGATGACGGATGGCTGGCCGCTGTATGAATCACGCCTGAAGGGAAAGCTGCACGTTATCAGCAAGCGTTACACTCAGCGCATTGAGCGACATAATCTGAATCTGAGACAACATCTGGCAAGGCTGGGACGGAAGTCACTGTCGTTCTCAAAATCGGTGGAGCTGCATGACAAGGTCATCGGGCATTATCTGAACATAAAACACTATCAGTAAGTTGGAGTCATTACCACAATTTCTGCCAACCGTTGTAAACGAGGAACAGAGACATCGCGCAGCATAGTTTGTGGATCTTGTGCACCAACAACCGACGCCCAAACCGCTCGTCCAGCCAGGAAGCCCGACGCACCACCTTTCATGGCAATACTTACTGCACGGCCAAAAATATCGGCATCAACGCCAGAAGAAAGAATTACCCACGGCATCTTCATCTGATCGTTAAGTTGCTGACAGGCGGCAAGTAAGGTTTTTTCATCGCCTTTGCCCCCTAATGGCATCTCGGCTTTGTAAAGATCAGCCTCTGTTCCACCAAGCTCTGCGGCGGCGGCAACAATGGCGCTTTCACGATCAAAGTCCCAACCGCGACGAGGTGGACGCACCACAGGTTCAATAATGCTCACCAGCCCGGCACTACGGCAGCGACGAACAAATTTATCAACCATTGCCAGACGTTCCTCTGCGGGTTCATCTTCACGCCAGAGTACAAGTAATTTCATTGCCTTAGCCCCCATTTCACGGGCTTTATGCGGGTCGACGGACATATCTATTTCAACGCTATCAACCGGGATGCCATTACCTGGGATAAAAAGATCGGCAGCGACAATCAGGCCGCAAGAATTAGCAACAGCGCCCTGCTCGACTATTTGCTCAAGACAAAATTGTTTATCCGCCAGAACGGCAGAAGCATAAGGAGAAAGGATTCGGGTCGCGGCAACTTTAAAATCGGTGAGTACACTGTCGGCGATGGGTTTTGGCTGCCCTGCTGCCGCAAACATCAAGCGCATGGCCTCACGCTGATCGACAGCTAACATGGCAAATCCACCACCTGGGCGGGAGATATCTTTCAGCGTAAATGGGGTGAAGTGGGATGACATAGAAACTCCTGTTAATAGATAAAATTAAAGACCAGCCTGCTGGCGAACCTGATTTAGCAGGGCACTCCAGTCCTGCCGCCCTTTGCCGTCTTGACTTGCTGCAGCGTAATAACTTTCTGCTGCAATCCCCATATTGAGCGGTGTCCCCGTCTCCCGAGCGACGTCAACTGCAATACGCAGATCTTTCAACGCCAGATCCACCATGAAGGCGGGTGAAAGATCGCCTTTCAGCACTTTGCCAGGCCAGGTGGTCGTAAAATGTCCTTTCCCTGCTGCCGTACCACTCATCACCTTAATTGCGACATCAAGATTTAATCCCAGTGACTCACATAACACAGCGGCCTCGGAGGACAGCGCATTAAGCGCAATGCTCATATAGTTGTTAATTAGCTTCACGCGGATCCCCATTCCTGGGCCGCCAGCCTCGACCAGCTCATTACCCATGCACATAAGAATCGGGCGTGCACGTGCAATCTGCTCATCAGTGCCACCCGCTAAAATCAGCAATGTGCCATCAATCGCATTCACGGACGTTCTGCCCACGGGAGCGTCCATCATACTGATGCCTTTTTCTTGTAACTCCCGTATTAATGCATCGGTCTGTAAGGGATGAATAGTCGACATATCAATCAATAACGCGTCAGATGAAACAGCCTCACAGACGCCTTTTTCCCCCAACAGAACCTGTCGAACAATGTCACCATTGGGAAGCATAGTGATGATAAATTCAGCGCCTGCTGCTGCTTCCGCTTGGGTTTGTGCCGCAGTGGCCCCCTGCGTAACTAGCGCATCGACGGCCTGTGCATTGACATCAAATACCTGCAATGAATGCCCTTTTTGCAATAGATTGTTAGCCATTGGGCTACCCATCTGCCCCAGCCCGAGAAATGCAATGGTTGCCATGAATACTCTCCTGTCTGACATTGACAAAATAATGACAATTGAAAATTCGTTTTTGTCTGTTTTTGAGCATATTTGTGATTTATGTTCAAAAACACGACACGCATCACTAATTTGATCATTTGCGTCATTTAAATTGACCAAAGACGACAAAATTAAACAGGACAAGACAAATATGACCAGAATTGCATGCGTGGGTATCACAGTTCAGGACAGAATTTATTCTTTGCCCACTCTGCCGGAGGGCGGCGGGAAATATCAGGCAAATCATTATCTTGAGATTGGTGGCGGCCCGGCAGCAACAGCCGCTGTTGCAATCGCAAAGCTTGGCGTGGAGGTTGATTTCATCGGTCGCGTCGGCGATGACAGTTGTGGAAATACCTTACTTGCAGAACTTGAGGGTTGGGGCGTCAATACCGCATTTTGCCGCCGATATCCTAACGCCCGTTCGTCGCAATCAGCGATCCTCGTTGATCAGCATGGCGAACGGATTATCGTTAATTATCCAAGTCCTGATCTCGGTACTGATGCCGAATGGTTAGAAGCGATCGATTTCTCTCGTTATAATCTGATTCTGGCCGATGTTCGCTGGCATAGCGGTACTGAAAAAGCATTCTCGCTAGCGCGCCTTGCGGGTGTGACAACGCTTTTAGACGCCGATATGACACCGCAGGATATTTCTCCACTTGTCGCGCTTGCCGATCACGCCGTGTTCTCAACACCAGGGCTGAAACGCATGACTGGCCTGCAGTCTCCTGAAGAAGGTTTGTTCCAGGCAACGACACAAACAGCAGGTAAAGTGTATGTTACGCTGGGTTCTGAAGGATCGTTGTGGATTGAAGATGGTCATTTGTGTCAACAGGAGGCATTTTCTGTCAATGTGGTTGATACCACTGGAGCAGGCGATGTTTTTCACGGCGCACTCGCGGTAGCGTTGGCAGAAAAAATGCCAACAAAAGAGGCTATTCGTTTTGCCAGTGCGGTTGCCGCGATGAAATGTACCCAGCCTGGCGGTCGGGCCGGCATTCCTAATCGTGAGCAAACCGAATCATTTTTGTCACTTTATGCGTAAAATGGTAAACATCTACCGAGGAGGGGCAAGGGAGTATTCATGAGTATCATCGAAGTGACAGGTAATCCACGCCATGACCAACTCGTTCATCTAATCGCAGAACGCGGTTATATGAATATTGAAGAACTGGCACAACTGCTGGATGTTTCAACGCAAACCGTGCGCCGGGATATCCGAAAACTCAGTGAGCAGGGCTTGATCACCCGTCATCATGGAGGGGCCGGGCGCGTCTCCAGCGTCATGAATACCGCTTTTGAGCAACGGGAACTTTCGCTCACCGCCGAGAAACGGGCGATCGCTGAGGCAGTCGCCGATTACCTTCCCGAACGCTGTACCGTCTTTATCACCATCGGTACAACCGTAGAAGCCGTTGCCAGGGCATTACTCAACCGGCGTGATTTACGCATTATCACTAACAGCCTACGTGTGGCACAGATTCTTTATAAGAATCAGGATATTGAAGTGATGGTGCCGGGAGGCACTTTACGCGCTCATAACGGCGGGATTATCGGCCCAGGAGCCGTGGATTTTATTGAAGGCTTCCGCGCAGATTATTTAATCACCAGTATAGGTGCCATTGAACATGACGGCACCCTACTGGAATTTGATCTAAATGAAGCGTTAGTCGCGAGAACGATGATTAAACATGCGCGGAATACATTGTTAGTGGCCGATCATACGAAGTTTGCCGCGTCTGCTGCCGTTTCAATTGGCAATGCACGGAATGTCAGGGCTTTTTTTACTGATGCCCCGCCTCCCAATTCTTTCTGCCAGTTGTTAAGTGAAGAGAATGTTGAACTGGTGGTTGCCGAGCAAGAAGTATCCTGAAATTGAAATTTCGGAAAATCCGCTGGGAATTTCAGCGGATTTTGTTTTCCATAAGCAAAAAAAACCTGCCAGCGATGGCTAATGCCGATCAGTTAAGGATCAGTTGACCGATCCAGTGGCTGTGTAAGAATCCGGAAACGCTCACTTGTTTCCGGATTTTTTTATGCACATTGGACAG
>NZ_MIIV01000168.1:0-4119 GCF_001743015.1 Shigella sp. FC1567 | reverse complement strand
ACGCCGTCTGCGTTTCTCCGGCCCTAAGACATCAATCATCTGTACTCCAATGACTAGTCTAAAAACTAGTATTAAGACTATCACTTATTTAAGTGATACTGGTTGTCTGGAGATTCAGGGGGCCAGTCTAGCACCTTAAAATCACCATCATACACTAAATCAGTAAGTTGGCAGCATTACCTGCATCTGTGTCTCTGTATCTGGTTAAAAAAAGTCTGACCGATAAATCATTTGGTTGGCGCACTGGAATAATCTGAGTTTTATCACTACAGCTTATAGAGGCTTAAGGAAATTCGTAAGATATCAGCCACTATACCGATATAAATAATAAGACTCACCTGCAAACCAGACGGTAATTTAATGATGATGAACGCTTTCTTTCCGGCAATGGCGCTTATGGTGCTAGTGGGTTGTTCTACACCGTCACCCGTGCAGAAAGCACAACGGGTAAAGGTTGATCCTCTGCGTTCGTTGAATATGGAAGCGTTATGCAAGGATCAGGCGGCAAAACGTTATAACACCGGCGAGCAAAAAATCGACGTCACCGCCTTCGAACAGTTCCAGGGAAGCTATGAAATGCGCGGTTATACCTTCCGTAAAGAGCAGTTTGTCTGTTCTTTTGACGCAGATGGCCATTTTTTGCATCTTTCCATGCGTTAAGCCCTGCTTTTTCCCGTTTCGTACTGTATATCTTCCATCCAGCGGGTATACTGATCCCTTCCTTTAAATCCACACGTATCCAGCACGAAATAATATGCAAAAGTTTGATACCAGGACCTTCCAGGGCTTGATCCTGACCTTACAGGATTACTGGGCTCGCCAGGGCTGCACCATTGTTCAACCATTGGACATGGAAGTCGGCGCGGGAACCTCTCACCCAATGACCTGTCTGCGCGCGCTGGGGCCAGAACCGATGGCGGCTGCTTATGTTCAGCCTTCTCGTCGCCCGACCGATGGTCGCTACGGCGAAAACCCCAACCGTTTACAGCACTACTATCAGTTCCAGGTGGTCATTAAGCCATCGCCGGACAATATTCAGGAGCTGTACCTCGGTTCTCTGAAAGAGCTGGGCATGGACCCGACTATTCACGACATCCGTTTCGTGGAAGATAACTGGGAAAACCCGACTCTGGGTGCCTGGGGACTGGGCTGGGAAGTGTGGCTAAACGGCATGGAAGTGACGCAGTTCACTTACTTCCAGCAGGTTGGTGGTCTGGAGTGTAAACCGGTTACCGGCGAGATCACCTACGGTCTGGAACGTCTGGCCATGTACATTCAGGGCGTAGACAGCGTTTACGACCTGGTCTGGAGCGACGGCCCGCTGGGTAAAACCACCTACGGCGACGTGTTCCATCAGAACGAAGTGGAGCAGTCCACTTACAACTTCGAATACGCGGATGTGGACTTCCTGTTCACCTGCTTTGAGCAGTACGAGAAAGAAGCGCAGCAGCTGCTGGCGCTGGAAAATCCGCTGCCGCTGCCAGCCTACGAGCGTATTCTGAAAGCCGCCCACAGCTTCAACCTGCTGGATGCGCGTAAAGCCATCTCCGTCACCGAGCGTCAGCGCTACATTCTGCGCATTCGCACCCTGACCAAAGCAGTGGCAGAAGCATACTACGCTTCCCGTGAAGCCCTCGGCTTCCCGATGTGCAACAAAGATAAGTAAGAGGCGGCTATGTCTGAGAAAACTTTTCTGGTGGAAATCGGCACTGAAGAGCTGCCACCAAAAGCACTGCGCAGCCTGGTTGAGTCCTTTGCTGCGAATTTTACTGTGGAGCTGGATAACGCTGGCCTCGCACACGGCACCGTTCAATGGTTTGCTGCTCCGCGTCGTCTGGCGCTGAAAGTAGCTAACCTGGCGGAAGCGCAACCGGATCGTGAAATCGAAAAACGCGGCCCGGCGATTGCCCAGGCGTTCGACGCTGAAGGCAAACCGAGCAAAGCGGCAGAAGGTTGGGCGCGTGGTTGCGGTATTACCGTTGACCAGGCTGAGCGTCTGACTACCGATAAAGGCGAATGGCTGCTGTATCGCGCCCATGTGAAGGGCGAAAGCACCGAAGCACTGCTGCCGAATATGGTTGCGACTTCTCTGGCGAAACTGCCGATCCCGAAACTGATGCGTTGGGGCGCAAGCGACGTGCACTTCGTGCGTCCGGTGCACACCGTGACCCTGCTGCTGGGCGACAAAGTCATTCCGGCAACTATTCTGGGCATTCAGTCCGATCGCGTGATTCGCGGCCACCGCTTTATGGGCGAACCGGAATTCACCATCGACAACGCCGATCAGTATCCGGAAATTCTGCGTGAGCGCGGGAAAGTCATCGCCGATTACGAAGAACGTAAAGCGAAGATTAAAGCCGATGCCGAAGAAGCAGCGCGTAAGATTGGCGGTAACGCTGACTTAAGCGAAAGCCTGCTGGAAGAAGTGGCTTCGCTGGTGGAGTGGCCGGTCGTTCTGACCGCAAAATTCGAAGAGAAATTCCTCGCGGTGCCGGCTGAAGCCCTGGTTTACACCATGAAAGGTGACCAGAAATACTTCCCGGTGTATGCGAACGATGGCAAACTGCTGCCGAACTTCATCTTCGTTGCCAACATCGAATCGAAAGATCCGCAGCAAATTATCTCTGGTAACGAGAAAGTCGTTCGTCCACGTCTGGCGGATGCCGAGTTCTTCTTCAATACCGACCGTAAAAAACGTCTGGAAGATAACCTGCCGCGCCTGCAAACCGTGCTGTTCCAGCAACAGCTGGGTACGCTGCGTGACAAAACTGACCGCATCCAGGCGCTGGCTGGCTGGATTGCTGAACAGATTGGCGCTGACGTTAACCACGCAACCCGTGCGGGCCTGCTGTCTAAGTGTGACCTGATGACCAACATGGTCTTCGAGTTCACCGACACCCAAGGCGTTATGGGGATGCACTACGCGTGTCACGATGGCGAAGCGGAAGACGTAGCCGTCGCGCTGAATGAGCAGTATCAGCCGCGCTTTGCCGGTGATGACCTGCCGTCCAACCCGGTAGCTTGTGCGCTGGCGATTGCTGATAAGATGGATACTCTGGCGGGTATCTTCGGTATCGGTCAGCATCCGAAAGGCGACAAAGACCCGTTTGCGCTGCGTCGTGCCGCACTTGGCGTGCTGCGAATTATCGTTGAGAAGAACCTCAACCTTGATCTGCAAACGCTGACCGAAGAAGCAGTGCGTCTGTATGGCGATAAGCTGACTAACGCCAACGTGGTTGATGATGTTATCGACTTTATGCTCGGTCGCTTCCGCGCCTGGTATCAGGACGAAGGTTACACCGTTGACACCATCCAGGCGGTACTGGCGCGTCGTCCGACTCGTCCGGCTGATTTCGATGCCCGTATGAAAGCGGTATCGCATTTCCGTACCCTGGATGCAGCTGCTGCACTGGCGGCGGCGAACAAACGTGTATCTAACATTCTGGCGAAATCTGACGAAGTGCTGAGCGACCGCGTGAATGCCTCTACCCTGAAAGAGCCGGAAGAAATTAAACTGGCGATGCAGGTTGTGGTGCTACGTGACAAGCTGGAGCCGTACTTTGCGGAAGGTCGTTACCAGGATGCGCTGGTCGAACTGGCAGAGCTGCGTGAGCCGGTTGATGCTTTCTTCGATAAAGTGATGGTCATGGTTGATGACAAAGAATTGCGTCTCAACCGTCTGACCATGCTGGAG
This sequence comes from Shigella sp. FC1567, assembly GCF_001743015.1. Taxonomy (NCBI): domain Bacteria; kingdom Pseudomonadati; phylum Pseudomonadota; class Gammaproteobacteria; order Enterobacterales; family Enterobacteriaceae; genus Shigella; species Shigella sp. FC1567. Next base: position 425 of record NZ_MIIV01000168.1, on the reverse strand, counting down.
AAACTGCGCGAACTGTTCCTGCGCGTTGCGGATATTTCGCTGTTGCAGTAATAACGCCGTTATTAAAAAGCCTGCCATCTGGCAGGCTTTTTTTATTATCGCTAAATAATACAGCAACCTTTAATAATCTTCTGCTGAATAAAGATTATCTCATATATTAATTTTATGAGATTTTTGGTAATGACTCCAACTTACTGATAGTGTTTTATGTTCAGATAATGCCCGATGACCTTGTCATGCAGCTCCACCGATTTTGAGAACGACAGTGACTTCCGTCCCAGCCTTGCCAGATGTTGTCTCAGATTCAGATTATGTCGCTCAATGCGCTGAGTGTAACGCTTGCTGATAACGTGCAGCTTTCCCTTCAGGCGTGATTCATACAGCGGCCAGCCATCCGTCATCCATACCACGACCTCAAAGGCCGG
>NZ_MIIV01000167.1:0-4135 GCF_001743015.1 Shigella sp. FC1567 | reverse complement strand
TTTCTGGTGCGTACCGGGCTGAGAGGCGGTGTAAGTGAACTGTAGTTGCCATGTTTTACGGCAATGAGAGCAGAGATAGCGCTGATGTCCGGCAGTGCTTTTGCCGTTACGCACCACGCCTTCAGTAGCGGAGCAGGAAGGACATCTGATGGAAATGGAAGCCACGCAAGCACCTTAAAATCACCATCATACACTAAATCAGTAAGTTGGCAGCATTACCCACCGAGTCCTAATCATTCTTGTAACATCCTACACTTTTGTGCTTATTGCCTATAGTGAACCACGAGAATAATTAAAGACATAAGTGTTCAGATGACGGATATCTCATTAGCAGTGATATAACGTAAGTTTTTGTATCACTACACATCAGCCACCTTCACAGCTGATCAAAATTGATCACGCTCCAATATGCTGGCAAGATGAAAATGATAACCAGTAGCACAATAACAACGATAGGCCAGAAAACCCATTGACCAAAAATGAATATCGATGTTTTTTGCTTTTTCTTATTAGTAATGCAAAAATGGCGCATATTGTTTTTGTTATGCAGATACATCAAGCGAAATTCCCATAACTAATTAGGATTATTACAAAAAATCTTCACCAAATTTTTTAACCGCTGTTTGTTGTAATATTTTTGCCATATTTATAGTAACGAATTGGAATAAGTAACGACAACTTAGGGAATAACTCGATATAAACTCACCTTTGTAAGGGGGATGTTAAATATATATTAATTCCTGTGTTCCTGATTTTGCCCGGTAATAGAGAATTATTCTCTGAGAAGCTCATCATGATTGCACCATACAAATATCATGATGATAAGAGGATATTATTCATTGATTTAAACAAAATGACAAAATCCATAGACCCATAGTCTGGGTACTATATAGGAGTGGTATGGGCATCAAACAACACAATGGGAATACCAAAGCAGATCGTCTCGCTGAATTAAAAATCCGTTCGCCCTCAATTCAACTGATAAAATTTGGCGCTATTGGTTTGAATGCAATTATCTTTTCCCCCCTGCTGATAGCTGCTGATACAGGAAGTCAATATGGCACCAATATTACTATTAATGATGGTGACAGAATTACAGGAGATACCGCCGATCCATCAGGAAACCTCTATGGTGTAATGACCCCAGCAGGAAACACGCCTGGCAATATCAACCTGGGTAATGATGTCACCGTCAATGTCAACGACGCCTCTGGATATGCAAAAGGAATCATTATTCAGGGCAAAAACAGCTCCCTGACAGCTAACCGACTCACAGTAGATGTTGTTGGTCAAACCTCTGCCATCGGCATTAACTTAATTGGTGACTATACCCATGCTGACTTAGGCACAGGCAGCACCATTAAGAGTAACGATGACGGCATCATTATTGGGCATAGCTCAACACTAACAGCCACTCAATTCACCATTGAAAACTCGAACGGTATAGGCCTAACCATCAATGACTATGGCACCAGTGTCGATCTTGGAAGCGGAAGTAAAATCACGACCGATGGAAGTACAGGTGTTTATATCGGTGGTCTCAACGGCAATAACGCCAATGGTGCTGCGCGTTTTACGGCTACAGACCTGACAATCGATGTTCAGGGCTACAGCGCCATGGGGATAAACGTACAGAAAAACTCTGTTGTCGATCTCGGAACAAACAGTTCCATTAAAACCAATGGCGATAATGCACACGGCCTCTGGAGCTTTGGCCAGGTTAGCGCGAATGCACTCACTGTTGATGTAACTGGAGCCGCGGCCAATGGCGTCGAAGTTCGTGGTGGTACAACCACTATCGGTGCAGATAGCCATATTTCTTCCGCGCAGGGCGGTGGCCTCGTCACCAGTGGTTCAGACGCGACAATCAATTTTTCTGGCACGGCAGCGCAACGAAACAGCATCTTTTCCGGCGGTTCTTATGGTGCCTCGGCCCAGACGGCAACGGCTGTTGTCAACATGCAAAATACCGATATTACAGTTGATCGTAATGGCAGTCTGGCGCTGGGTTTGTGGGCGCTCAGCGGCGGTAGAATAACCGGAGACAGTTTGGCTATCACCGGCGCGGCAGGAGCCAGGGGAATTTATGCCATGACCAACAGCCAGATCGACCTCACGAGCGATCTGGTCATTGATATGAGTACACCCGACCAGATGGCCATTGCAACGCAACATGACGATGGTTATGCCGCCAGCCGCATCAACGCCTCGGGTCGTATGCTTATCAACGGTAGCGTTTTTTCCAAAGGTGGGCTAATCAATCTGGATATGCACCCTGGGTCGGTTTGGACAGGTTCCTCCCTCAGCGATAATGTCAATGGCGGAAAACTGGACGTTGCAATGAATAACAGCGTCTGGAACGTAACAAGTAATTCTAATCTCGACACGCTGGCGCTGAGCCATTCAACTGTCGATTTTGCCAGCCACGGGTCAACTGCCGGCACATTTGCCACATTAAACGTAGAGAACCTGAGCGGTAACAGTACCTTTATTATGCGTGCTGATGTTGTTGGCGAGGGTAATGGCGTTAATAATAAAGGGGATTTATTGAATATCAGCGGGAGTAGTGCTGGTAATCACGTATTGGCTATCCGCAACCAGGGCAGCGAGGCCACAACGGGAAATGAAGTTCTGACAGTGGTAAAAACCACTGACGGCGCGGCCTCGTTCAGCGCGTCTTCTCAGGTTGAGTTGGGGGGGATATCTGTACGATGTGCGTAAAAATGGCACTAACTGGGAGCTTTACGCTTCCGGGACAGTTCCGGAACCGACTCCTAATCCTGAACCCACACCAGCTCCCGCTCAGCCTCCCATAGTCAACCCCGATCCTACGCCTGAACCCGCTCCCACGCCTAAACCCACCACGACCGCAGATGCTGGCGGCAATTATCTCAATGTCGGTTACTTATTGAACTATGTTGAAAACCGTACGCTGATGCAACGGATGGGTGACCTGCGAAATCAGAGTAAAGACGGTAATATCTGGTTGCGCAGTTATGGGGGAAGCCTGGACTCCTTTGCCAGTGGCAAACTGAGCGGCTTTGACATGGGTTACAGCGGTATCCAGTTTGGTGGGGATAAACGTCTCTCTGATGAAATGCCGTTGTATGTCGGTCTGTATATTGGCTCAACACATGCATCGCCGGACTATAGCGGAGGCGACGGTACCGCACGTTCAGACTACATGGGAATGTACGCCAGTTACATGGCACAAAACGGTTTTTACAGCGATCTCGTTATAAAAGCATCGCGCCAGAAAAATAGTTTCCACGTACTGGACAGTCATAACAACGGCGTTAACGCCAACGGCACTGCGAATGGAATGAGCATCTCCCTAGAAGCCGGGCAGAGGTTCAACCTGTCCCCTACTGGTTATGGGTTCTATATAGAGCCGCAAACCCAGCTTACATACAGCCACCAGAATGAGATGGCTATGAAGGCGAGTAATGGCCTCAATATACATCTGAATCACTACGAATCGCTGCTGGGGCGTGCCAGCATGATACTGGGGTATGACATCACCGCAGGCAACAGCCAGCTGAATGTCTATGTGAATGAGGTGTACTGGCAATAGCGGACACTACCATTTGTTCTTTTTTTAAGCAGCTATCTGATGATATTTTTCCCTGAAGGCTGCCGGGGAGATATTCCCCAGACGAGAGTGACGACGCTGACGATTGTAGAAAATCTCAATGTATTCCCGTATTACTGAGATGGCTTCATCCCGGTTATTAAAACGATAGTGGCTCAGGCTCTCATTTTTCAGCGTTCCCCAGAAGCTTTCCATCGGAGCGTTGTCGTAACAGTGACCTTTACGCGACATTGATGTTTTCAGACCAGACTGCTCCTGTATGACCCGGTAATCGTATGCGCAGTACTGTGAACCTCGATCTGAAGTGGTCAACAAAAACTGGCCACCGAGTTAGAGTTTTTCCAGTATCGATTTTCCGATTCGTTTGGGGGTAACCCACCGTTATATTCGTGCGGTCTTAGTGCGCTGTAATATCCAACGATATAGTCCGTTATGGCGTGAGCTGCCTCGCTGAAGCTTACGTAACCCACCACCGGCATCCATTCGTTCTTCAGACTCCTGAAGAAGCGTTCCATTGGGCTGTTATCCCAGCAGTTTCCGCGC
>NZ_MIIV01000166.1:0-34035 GCF_001743015.1 Shigella sp. FC1567 | reverse complement strand
CAAAAGTGACCATAAGCTCTCCTGAATCAGGAGAGCAGATTACCCCCTGGATCTGATTTCAGGCGTTGGGTGTGGATCACTATTGCACCGTTCGTGACACTTGTTGACTGCCTGTGCGGCATCTGGTATCAAGGTGGCGTGAAGCCGGTTCAGGTTCTCATGCGGAACGTTGGAACCTATATCCCCCCGATACCAAAGGCGAAATGTAAGTGACAAAATGCAATGAACACGTTCTCCGTTAACTGAGGAGCATGGTGATAAATAAAGGTAAATGCAGAAGGTGTAGAGTCTCGCAGATTTCTGACATCATAGAGCCTAACATTAGATGCATAACGCTACAGATTGTAGAATCTCTACAGGTGAAATATACACTGGTTGGCGTTTATGTCGCAAAACATGTCATTCAGGTTCATCTCACCAATAAGGATATGAGTGAAGTGGAGGATAAGTGAGTCTGCTGTCAGAGTTTTCTGGTGTATGTCAGTAACTGCAGAACCATGTCTGCTTGATATGGGAGCTTATGGAGGCTCTCTGTACAAGGTTAGGGAGCTAACAAAGCAGGGATAAAAAGTCCGCCTGATGCAGGCACGGTTCGTTAAATCTTTTGCCATTGGTAACAAAATGGTGCGATGAATGTTCAGGCTATCTTTATCTTGATGGTGGTTCAGCTGTTTGGTAAAGAAATCGCTGTAACAATAGAAGAACTGCAGGCAGTACTGGTCCCACATTGTTTGCTCAGTCAACTGGTGAAGTTCCGTAGCGCGTAAATTAATGCTTTGCATGAAACGTTACTGGAGTGGATGAAAGAATACCTGCATATATCATTACTGCGTTGGATTACCAGTACAACAGATTGAATGAACTGGACATGTTGATAGACGGCATTGAAAAGCAGCTTATAAGCATAGTGCGGCAGAGTTAATTGGAGAGCACTTCGCCTTCTGAGTATTAAGTAATCATGGTGGTACCTGCGGATACTATCTATTCACTGTGCTCGGTCGGCAGCCTTACTGACCAAGGAGTTGGGGGAGTTGATAACAAAGTTGAAAAAACAGCTCTCAACCAAGGTGGTTATTGTAACAATAGCAAATAAGCTGGTGTGACCTGTATCACAATAACCGATTATGGACGTAAATACGACAAAAATATGTCAGTATCAGGCGGTATTAATTGCTGATGCTGATGGACATTAACTCTTAATAAAAGGGTGGATGCTGAAAGGTTGTTATGGTGACGGACGTGATGACGACGGAAAAGAGTATGAGGTTTTGGATTTAAAGTTCGTTCGGGGAATAAGGACCCGGTCAGCTAATTCTCATAGTAGTTCGCATTGCTGGATGCAATACTGTGCTGCAATTACTCGTCGATGTCGGAACAACGGAAGCCTTGCAAACGGGGATGTATTCATACAGGTGTTATGTTATATGGGGTTTTATTGCAGGGGGCTATACCAAGAGAATATATGATATCTCATCAGACTGATGTGAGGGTAAATGAGAATAGAGTAAACGAACAAGGTTGTTTTTTGGCGAGGAAGCAGATGTATGACAATTCTTGTGGAGCTGCCAGTTTACTCTGTGCTGCAAAGGAATTAGGGGTTGATAAAATACCACAATACAAAGGGTCTATGTCCGAAATGACAAGGAAGAGTTCTCTTGATTTGGATAATCGTTGTGAGCGGGATTTATACTTAATAACTAGTGGTAATTATAATCCGAGAATACACAAAGATAATATCGCGGATGCCGGTTATTCTATGCCTGATAAGATAGTCATGGCTACGAGGCTTCTTGGATTGAATGCTTATGTCGTTGAAGAAAGTAACATTTTTTCGCAAGTAATTAGTTTTATTTATCCCGATGCAAGGGACTTATTAATTGGCATGGGATGTAATATAGTACATCAACGAGATGTGTTATCTTCTAACCAAAGAGTTTTGGAAGCTGTTGCTGTATCCTTTATTGGAGTTCCTGTCGGCCTCCACTGGGTGTTGTGTAGACCTGATGGAAGCTATATGGATCCAGCTGTAGGAGAAAATTATTCTTGTTTTTCAACTATGGAATTAGGTGCAAGAAGAAGTAATTCTAACTTTATAGGATATACTAAAATAGGTATTTCCATAGTTATAACTAATGAGGCTTTGTAAATTGTCGTTTTTTATCTGTGAAGGAGCTTGAATATTTTGGGGCGGGGGGCATAACAAATGATATTACTGAGTACAAATTTAGCTATATTGGGCGGATTAGTTGTGTGGGAAGATGAAATGTTTCTCTTGAAATAAGTGAACTCCCTCAAGGAATGATTGTGTGCTTAAATATTTAAGTGCTGGTAAGTTTGAGAAGGCTGACATATTTTGCAGAGCAAACAGTGATTGACTTGGATGATATTTTTATTTTAATCACTCGTTGTAATTGGAGTATGCTTTATTTTATTTGAAAATAGATGTATTTTATACCCGCAATTTAAATTGTAAGCCCTATGAGGGGTATGGATATTATAAGTTACTCTTTGACTAAGCATAACTTTTGGGGTTAGAAAAATAAATCTCTTGTTAATAATTAATATGATTTTAAAATCAAACTTGTTTATAATTATAAAATAATGTAAGTCGGTCATTTTATGGGAAGATTAGGAGAATAAAACAGTAATTATATTTGAGAAATCTGCTAATATATTCTTAAAGCTTTTTTGATACTGTGAACGAAGTCTGTTAATGGTGGATTTTTTGTTTATCACCATGTAAAAAAATTGAGTAGTAAAAGCGTTGACTGCTAATCCTCGCTGTTTTTATTGAAACGATTAAAAATACGCTGAATATTTTCGGCCAGTCACTCATCTTCACATAAAATTTTGACCATCATGCCGCATCCCTTAGTTGCACAATTCATTTTCAATGATATGAATATTACTAATTTCACCAGATAATGTTCTCGTGGTCAGCAGGGTATGAGTTTTCACCGTAATTTTAAGGAAACACAGTGCGTGGGGATTGAATAACAGATAGCCGACGGAATTACCCCACCGGCTGAAAGTCAAGTTCAACGAAGATTTTTATTATCTGAATTGGGCAGTTTACATCAGTGTTCGATGTTTATGAAGACGATAGATGGCGAGAAATTATATCTCGAATAGCTTCATCTATTTCTCTCTGAACTGTTTTGTTTATTTTAGATAATGTAAATATTAGAGTTCTGTTTGTTTTATTCTCTTTTCTTTTTATGTAAGTCCGTTTGTCTTTAGAAATAAATAACGAGTCAACTTTTAGCGAAGGGTTTTGCTTTCTGTTTTTGCTTTTCTTTATGATGTTTAAAATTTCTTTTTTATATATGTCCGGGGGCAAATTTGTATCAAGGTCTTTTATTTCTTCCTTTAATATTGGTAGTGTAGAACTAAGAGATTCATTAGCCTTTTCAAGTCCTTTATAATAATTGAATAATATCTTGTAGTCATTAAAGTTAAGTTCTGACGCGATTGGAAATAGAGATATTATTTCCTGTGGAACGCTTGCTGCCTGAAAGGCACGAGTGACTTTCGCGCGAGACAGATTCTCTTTTTTGGCTATGTCTTTATAGGACATCCCTGATACTTTCAGAAAATTAAGACCAATACCAAGTTCTCGGATGCTATGCTCTTTTGCTGTTTGTATATCGTTTGCTAGTTTTCTGGCATCAAGAGTAGATATATATTCTTTTGAATATAGAACTTCAAGATCTGCTCCTGCATATATTGCAGATGCTCTTCTACGAGTGCCATCCAGAATTTCAATTCTACCATCAATCTCCCTTCCTATTACAGGGAAGAATTGTTGTAGCTTTATAGTTTTTATGATATCGGCTAATGATTCTTCTGTTAGGGATTCTTGATCGCGTACATTCGTTTTTTGGTTGACGAAGGTTAAATCTTGGATCCTTTTATGAGGAATCTTGGCTTTGATAAAGGAAACTTTATTACCAGAATGGAGTGTAAACTCTTTCTTTTGGCCTTCCTTTATACTTAACAAGTCGTTGCACAAATCCACCATATCACACCCTGTTTATTCATATTGATTTATATTGACAAAAGTTAAATGCAGTGTGAGCAAGATTGTATGTAACTGTTGATGATAGTCAACGGTAGTCTTAAAAATTACTATTTTAATAGCTGGATTGATGCAATTTATCTTTATTGGATAAAAGAATAATATTCTTGTGGAGCTCTGATGTGAGAGCTCCATAGATGAAAAAATGCTTATCAATTACTATATTGATTTTGTACTATTTTTGACTACAGAAATAAGATCTCCAATAGTAATAATGTGTTCTAATGCAGATTCATCTATACGTAGATTGAACTCAAAACTAATCATATCCAGCATTTCAATCAGAGAAAGAGAATCGGCAGAAAGATCTTCAATAAATTTAGTTTCTTCAGATAGTTTGCTGTACGCTATACCATAGCAAAAGGCCACTATTGATAATATTTTTTCTTTTATCATATTTTAATCCTTATTGATATTCTTTAATACTTTTGATAGGGAAGTGGTTACATCTTTTGCTGCTTTATATATATTATTGTTTTCAGCTGTAATATCATTGTTATTTTTTAAATCAGATATATCATCTGTAAGTAATTCTGCAGAGGTATCGTCAATTTTTGACAATACCTTGCTGAGGGCGCTAGATACTTCTTTTGCCTTTTCATAGATCGCATGATTTTTATCAATTGTATCTGCGTTGGTTTCTGTTACGTAGTTTATTGTATTTGCATCTGTAACTTTTAATTTGTTGTTTATTCTGTGTTCTGTTGTGGATTTTGTAATGTCCTTTGATTTTTCCTGTAACTCTCGTTCTTGTGTTCCTGATTTAGTTCCAATGAGAGATATAAGATTACTTAGGGAGTTTGTTACTTTTTTTGAAGCTTCAAATATCGTTTCCCGTGTTAAATATGTGTCTCCATTTCTTGATAAAAAATCAGTCTGAAGTACTTTTGAATCAGTGTTTGAGTTGAATTTATTGATTTGCGAAGCTACTCTATGAGAAAGAGAAGCGCTACTTTTAGTTGTATCTGATGAGTTATCATTACTGCTTGTCACTCCTTCCGGGTGGAGAGGGGGGGTGGTTGAAGAGTTCTGTATGTTCAGAGGCCTGTGTCCCCGAGAAAGAGAGTTATTTGTAGATCTTTCTTGACTACTCGTAGTTAACAGGTCTGAACCTATTCCATCCGAATTATCTGGAGTATGGTTGAAAACCTTTTCTAAAGCTGAATTATTTGCAAATGTCTGGACAGTATCTGATATAGAGTGTGGTAGAACGGAAGTTACTTTTTGAACTAGTGCTCTTTGTGGATTTAGTAATGAGTTTCCGTTACGGGATAATAGATCGTTTGTCTGAGAAGTAGGAGACTGTGCATCATTTTCTGGGTTCTCGTGATAGCTATTGTCATATACTCTGTTGTCAAAAACTCTATTATCGTAAGTTCTATTATCATTATTTATATGATAGTGAATTACAGGTTGGGATGTTTTCTCATTGGCTCCGGGGGTTGGTCCGCCATCTGGCATATCTTCGGGAGGTGTAGGGAGGCCATCTTGGATAGGATGCGAATCTTTTATATCTTCTAAAATATCATTAAGGACTTTTCTCAACAGCTCAGGAAACACGGCTACTGTATTTAAGTCTCTTGACAGTTTACCTATACCAAATCCTTTACTATCAATAGTATTTTTACGTTGATTGCGCAAACTATCAAAGGCAAGTTTTGCCTGTGCGTCAACTAAATCATCTAGTTTGAGAGATGAAACAGTTTCATTACTTAACTTTAATTCAGCAAGAATATTATTCTTGATAAATGATGATACTTCAGTATTGAGGAGTTTTTGTCCCAATGATAAAGCTTCACCAGATGTGTGTTGTTGTGCTAATAGTGCAAGTCTGTGCTCAATGTTTTGTCGTAATTGATGGAGTTTCTTATTCTTTGCCGACCATGGTCCAAAGGCAGAATCTTGGGATAATTTATCTTTTATAATTAGTTCCGAATACTGTGCGACAATTTTTTGAAGTCCCTTTTCGTTTTCAAAATTAAGATCATTTTGATGTACTAAGGAGTACAAAACATTTGAAAATTCGAGAATCTCGCTTTTGGCATACGCATTCATTGAGTTGGAATAAATGCTTCTTAACACATCTTCTTTCCCTGAGGAAGAAAATAAAAAATCAAGACATTTCTGATTAAAAGACGTTGCAAAGTTTTCTTTTTCAGACACTGATGCTGGTGTTTTTAGAGAAGTTTGCGAACTATGGATATCGGATATTTTGCTTTTTAACTCGCTGTATTCTGTTGATGATGGTGAAGTTGCCTTATATAAGAATGTTGGCGCTTGAGTATTATTTACATTATGCATGGCGCACCTCAGAAATGGAGAAAAAGTTTATCTGTATCTGTACATGAGCTTATTGTACTACTCAAAACCTTTACTAAATTATCAAAAATACTATTGGCATTACTGTATTTTTGAACTAAAGTTTGAAGATTATTTTTCATTGTTTCATCTTCGGCAGAGAATCCGGCATTCCATGCCTGATATTTTGCATTATCTAGCACAACCTCGCCATTTCCACCTAGATTATTTAAGCTTTTTAACATATTGTCTATTGGGGTCATGTTTATATTGACAACATATCCCCCGTTTTTTTCAGATACCTTGCCGATTGTTCCACCTAATTCTGTAAGCCATTTATTTGCTTGTTCCTTACTAACAGTATTATTTGCTGGATATAGCGGTTTATCTTTATATTTTTCCTTGAGCTTTGTCAATTCGTCTTTAAGCGATTTGACTTGTAATTTCACGGAGTTTCCGTCGTTACCTCCGGGAGAGATCCAGCCGGCAAGACTGGAAAGAACAGCGCTAAAATCTTGATACATTTGAGTATATGAACTAACGGCATGTTCATATACTTTCAGATACTGTTCATTAATATTATTGATTGACTTTGCAATTTTATCCCACAGTTCTCTGTGAGATATCATTTCATATCCATCAAGCTCGGCTTCTTTCGGGGCTGAATGTAATAATTCTCTTGCGTCTTTATTAATTGGATATTCTTTCTTGGAAAGAATATCCAATAGTTGAGCGGATTTGTTTACATCCATGCTAATCTGAGATGAATGTAATGCTATTTCTTCTAGCGATGTTTTAGTCAACGTTTTTTGTGAGAGATCTTTCTTTAATGCCTGATTTGTTGTTCTGATATTATGAAGGGTGTCGTTGAGCATAGTAAGGGAACTTACAGGATGAGAACTGGTCGTTGTTTTTATATCAGAATTAACTGTTTCGGTTGATGAACCGTTGGTATTGTTTGGGCTGAATGATGAGGTGGAAATACTATTAGTCAGAGTTGTTATATTCATGGTTATTTCCTTATAGGAAGAGCCATATATTATTATGGCTCTTGGATATATTAAGCTCGAATGTTACCAGCAATCTGACTGGCTGTAGAATTCCTTGATTGGTTGATGTTGTCAATTATATTCAATAATTTTTGTATTAATTGATTTGTCGCTTGGGATGCTTCTTTAGATACTTGGGATGCTTCCTCTGCTTGTTTACTGCTGGCCTGACTGATTAGTTGTTCTTCTTCTTCAAGAGCAGATGTATAACGCCCTCCTGATGTGGATATATTACCAGCAACGGCTGATGTCTCCATTGTTGCACGGCCAATGTTTTGTTTTTGCTGAGCAGAAAGGGTATTGAGCTCGTAAGCTCTTCTCTGGGTGTCAATTTTATCCTGCAAAGAAATATCGGGAGAACTAAGAGAAGTTTTATGTTCAGTTGACAGGGATATATTATCTGGTGCCAGTTTATTTTTACCTAAAATTTTTGTGCTAGAGTTAGTTTGTGGTGAGGTGATATTTGTATCTATTTGTTTATTTAACCCTAATTTAGAACCTGCAAGCTCTTTTTCAAGAGATTGAGCAGTGGCAAGGTTCTTTCTTAAGGCTCCTTTTTGTTCGCTAATCCCTGAATGCGTTTTTTTGGCACCGATACCCGTTATACCTACTTGTGTGACCGCTCCAGTAATGCTTGATGATAGGGCTGCTAGGCCTTGCCGAACAATGTTCTCTGCAGCTGATTTTGTAGCATCGAACGCAATCAATGACAATTGAGAGCCCAATCTAGTTTCTGCAGTGCGGAGAGCAGAAAGTAGAACGGCTACACTAATAATTAAAGAAACAGCATTAGAAGAAAGACTGGAAATATCCAGGGTGTTCTCTGGGGTAATTGTGTGACTCATTTCTGAAAGATCTTTCATCTTTTTGTCAGTAAGGCGAGCAATGATTTCTGAATCATGCTGAACCTGCTCTGATAACTTTAAAAGTTGATCATCATTTAATGTAGTTGTTAATACGGGATTTTTACCGACATTAAGTGGAATATGTGCTGCTAACTGCTGATAATTTTGTGATTTTTGTGTTTCGGAAGAACTTTGAGTTTGTTTTGTAGATATATCTGTATATAAAATCGGGGCTGATTTTGTGTTTTGAATTTCCATAACATTCTCCTTATTTGTATCAAGCAGTAGTTTGTTGCAAAATTGCTTTTGCAACATCAGTTCTATTAGCCTGAGAGTTGGACATTGAGGCTAACAGCTCTGCAATTACTTCCTGCAATTGGCCGAATTTTTCTATTGCGTCACCGATGTATTTTGACAGTTGTTCAACTTGATATTTCGATAATGTCAGGTCTGCTAGATTTTTCGACGCGTTGTTTTGGAAAACAGCAGAAGCGACATTTCCTCCCGCTTGTGTGGCAGAGTTAACACTTTCTCCTAATAAAACTGCTTGGTTTAAATGGGTGGAAATAATTTGTTTGGATATTACTTCATCACCCGCTGCACCAAGAAATTTATTTAATCTGGCAACTGCATTAGTGATTAAATCGTCCAGTTGAGAAGAAAAATTCTTGAGAAACTTTGGTATAAGGTCTGTGAGGGTTTTACCTATTATTTTGCCAATATTCTCTGCAAGTTTTGCTGCTGCCTGTTTACCAACAGTGGCTACGAGAACGACTGCTGCAACCAAGACAAGAGCGCCTGCGATTGCCCCCAGAATAGAGCCAATCATTTTGGCTTTTTTCGAGTCGACGCCCAAGCCTTCGAGCATTTTTGTAAATGCATCTGAAAGGAGTTTGATTAAGGGTTCAATGACTGCTTTCATGATCGGATTCAGGGCTTGTTCCATGAAGGAATTGCCGGTCGCTGCTTGTACTATAGCATCCGTAACCATAAGAGCTAAACCAACAGCTGCCAGTGCTAGAGATGCTCCTCCAGAAAAAGCTGCTGCAACAACACTAACGATAGTTAAAAGTGCCCCAAGTATTTTCCCAACACAACCCATTACTCTGTTGAGTTCTTCTGCTTTACGTACTTCAGCAGCATACTCATCAGATTTTCTCTCCATTTCAGTTTTTCTTGATTCTTGGAGAGACTGGAATAGAGCCAGATCATTTTTTAAAGATTCTTCATTATTTTTTCCAACTAGTTGAATAAAGGTTGCCATCAATTGAGTAACACTGGCAAGTCCGGTTAATGATTTCTGCTGGGTTGATAGCTGTTCAGCAGATGCTGTGTTTGAAAATGCAGAAAAAGAGTCTATTTCTTTTTCGAGTTGCATTGATTTATCTGTAAGTTTGCTATGAATTGACAGAGTTTTCTGCTCAATCAATGTCCTGTCTTTAACTGCTGCGTCTTTTTTGATAGTGAGTTGTATTTCTTCCCGTCTTAATTTTTTATTTTCTGGTGAATCTGGGGCGAGTTCGGATAATCTTGTTTGAATTTGGTTAATTTTATTTTCTAGGTCTTTTATTTTAGAATCTGCGTTTTTTAGTTTATTAATTTGTTTTTCATAGTCTCTGGTTAGTCCTTCAGTTTCAGATAGAAGAGTATTAATTTTATCGGAGAATTCTAGGTTTTTTTGCTGTCTTGCCTGTTGTTGGGACTTCCAGGCAGTAATTTTATTTGTTAATGCAGTTAAAGATTTTTCACCAAGTATTTGAATAAGGTTTCCAATTAAAAGCGTTAGTTGGGAACTTGCATTTAATGACTTTGGTGCTTTAAGTTCAGGGATTAATATATTCGAAGTTGAGTGTGCATTAGTTGTATTAATATTTTTGTTAGCAGCAAGATCAGCAATTGTAAGAGAAAATAATTTGTTAGCTGCATCATTTGCAGCCTGGATAGTATTGTCTCCAAGCTCAGTGGAAGCCAATATTTTGGCAAGAGGCAAACCAGTGGTTGTGGTGCTTACATTATGCATAATAATTACTCCTTGATATCCTGAATTGCGTCTAAGTATGATTGTGCTTTTATTTTTAATTTTTCATCATTGCTGTGTTGAATTACGAGTTCGAAGCACTCTTTGGCTTTCAAGGGGGCTTTCAACCGAAGCTGGCATTGTCCAGTATGGAATACCGGTGTATAGTCATTTTTTCCTAATGCAAAAGCGACAGCATAAAGGTCTGCTGCTTGTTGGAACTGTTCTTTTATCTGATAAATAGCTGCGAGTCCCATAATGTAGTCTACATTGTAAAAGTCGTATATACATAAAAATCTGAAGAAAACTTCAGCTTCCTCTATTCTTCCTTTGTTGTAAAAGTCATAAGCATATGAATAAATGTCATCCATCATATCATCAGGAATTGCATTAATATCTTTCAGTGTAGCGCCAGAGTTAATTGCATCAATTACTGCAGTAGAGATGCTTTCATTTTCAGTGATATTTAAAGACATAAGGTCTCCTTTTTGTCTGCATTACTTTAATAAGTATAAGATTTAATATAAACAGATTTAATTTGTATTGCTTTGACGGTATACAGCCTTTAGAACCTCTGCGCTTATTTCTATTTGTAAAACTTTTGTTGATTCATTAAATATTTTATCGTAGACGGAACTGGATACTAGATTTGTAAGATCCTTCATTTGTGTGTTAAACAAATCCATGTCACTGCTATAACGTTTTAAAATCTTTGCTCTGAGGCCAGATGAGGCAATCTCGTTTAGTGCTGTATGACTGATAGATGTTTGTGCTGATTTTTCATCAAGTTTTATATCCGGGAATTTTTTTTCAATAGCTGCAAATATGTTTTTTTTGTTATCTGAGGTCAAAACAACTCCATTGTGTATGGCCATTTCATCTATACTTCTGTTTATCATTGAAGAGACATAAGAGGTTCGCTCTTGGCTCATCCAACAAAATAGTTGATTCCCCGAATTACTATCTTTTATTTTGTCTATGACGCTGTCCCTGATTTTATTTATATTCACCGGGCATCCAAAATTCTTCTGAGGAAAGCGTTGTTTTAAGTTAAAAACAGATAATATTTTCTTTACAAGCTTATTGTGACTTAACGAATCAAATGATGGGCGAGGAATCGCGAATTCAACCTGTGGAAGTATTTTGTTTAGAATTTGCATGATACCCCCTATATGTTAGTTCACTTCTGAAGTGATGTTTGCAATGGTTAGTTTAATACAAAATAAAAATTCGTACAAAGATTCAATGAGTTCATCAGGTGAAAGATATTTTTTGTAGTGTTTCTTGGTCAAAACACATTGATGAGTATCAGGGAGAAGACAGATAGAAGAACCATAATCTCTACTCAAAGAGTAGTTAAGGATGAGTATGTGTTCTGGATTAATAATATTTTCTGTAAAAAGTTCATGTTCATTAAGAAGTCCGGTCAAAAAGATGTATTCATCATTATCTGTTATACAAACAGGTATTTGTTCTTCGAGCAATATAAAGGCTTGATTTTTATCGTTAAAATCAAGCTTTGCACCTGTTATTTCATAAAGTTTATCATATAGTTTGCGACACATTTCTATGGCCTTCTATATATTAGAATGAGAGTTATTCAATAAAAGCTTATTGACCTGTAATAAGTCGTGAATGTAAAGTTTGGTTCCAAGATCTGGCGATTTAAGAGAATTGTAATAATCAATAGTTTTTATTGACTTTTCGATAATTACTTCTTTTTTATCTGTTGCTCCGGTTTTTAATTCGTTTAATACACGAGACATATTGCTGGGTGCTGATTTTACTAAGTATGAGTGGCAAGCGTTGATGACCGCATCAAAGTCTTCTGAAGATACATTTTCAGTAGGATGTTTGTAAAGTGAAATTGATAAAGGCTTGAATGTTTTTGGGGTGTGGATAAGGTTAATTTTATTGAAACTTTTAAGATAGCTACGTCGTAATTGAGTCAATCTGGAAAGATCAAAATCAGATTCAATATACTTCATTATCTCGTTATAAGACTGATTGAGACTTTCAATGCGTTGCCTAACTTTATTTGCATACGCGTATACATTGTTAGGTGTAGCAACCAATTTAACGTCAGGGAGTGGAAAGTATATTTCAGAATTTCCTGCTTTAAGAACATTAAGTGCCATACCAGCACAGTTTTCAGATTTACTGATTAATTTATAATTTGCCAATTGTCTGAAAGCATCTGCTTTCTTTTGGCATATAAATTTTGACATGTTTGTTTCATCAAGGCCAAAAAGGTTATAGCTGATTTTACCATCCTTTGTTTTATTATCACCTGATAATGGAATGTATACTTTATCAGCACTGACCCCCCAATAACCATAGGGGTCTTTTTTTTGATTAGCTCTGGGAAAAAATATTTTTTTGTTGTTATTTTGATCTTGTTTTGAATTTAATAAGTTTCTAACCTCTTGGCCTGCATCAAGTCTTTCGGCTGTTTGGTCTGAAATCATATTTAGTTTGTCTTGTTTATAGGTATCGACACTGTAACCTGAGCGTTTTTCAAAAAGGTAGTTTATTTCTGTATCTTTTGTAACATTCCCGCCGGGATACCAGCTGAGATAGGTATGAGTTGGTTCCTGTAGTAAATTGTTTTTTATACTGATACTGGTATGCCCTAAATGGGTTATGCCTCTATTTCCCCAGCAACGAAACACTAAATGTCTTTCAAGATTTTTGGCTGTACCGATGCCATGAAAACTCTCTGCGGTATTCAACATTAATTTGATGTCTTTACCTGTAAAAGAATGTTGAATTGAATTTTTGACTGCTTCATAGGCGGCAAACGCACTTTCTGCAGATTTTTCGCTAGCTAATGTCTTGAGGAAAAGCAATAAGGATTTTTGATTCGCTAGTCGATAATTTTTTAGTTGTTCATTTAATATCTGTGAATTTATCTTTGCATTAATAGTGCTTAATGTTCTGAAAAAGAGATCCTTTAGGTTGAATTTCTGTGCTACCAATATAGGTCCATGCTCTGTATCTTCAACGCGTATAGGCCCTTTTGTATTGCTTGCGTCAATGAAATTGCTAATTTTGAGAATCATACTTTATTAACTCTCCATTACGTGGTGATTGTGGGGATGTAAAATGTATTTGATATATAATATATTCAATTAATAAATTTAGAAACTTGAGCCTGTTAACATAATCAAATTTTCTTTTGCTGTACATAATATGTACCTCGTGAGCATATGTAGTGCTGGTTTCATCATGAAATCCCACAAGTTAAAGTGTCTGATATATCAGGCTCGGAGTGTTATAGAAAAAGAGAGAACCCTGTTGAATAAGTATCTTTTTTGTTGTAAAACGAGGTACAAAACTGCAATCAATGCCCCATTTATGACTGAGGATAATTAAATGCACATAACTAATTTGGGATTGCATCAGGTTTCATTTCAAAGCGGAGATTCCTATAAAGGCGCAGAAGAAACCGGAAACCAAAAAGGTGTAAGCGTGATTTCATATCAAAGAGTTAAAAATGGAGAGAGAAATAAGGGGGTCGAAGCGCTTAATCGATTATATTTACAGAACCAAACAAGCTTAACAGGGAAAGGCCTTTTGTTTGCGCGTGACAGAGCTGCAGTTTTTTACGAGGCAATAAAGTTGGCAGGTGGTGATACGTCAAAAATTAAAGCCATGATGGAACAATTAGATACCTATAAACTTGGTGAAGTTGATAAAAGAAATATTAATGAGCTTAATAAAGTAATAAGTGAAGAGATAAGAGCACAGCTAGGCATTAAAAATAAAAAGGAATTGCAATCGGAAATAAAACAAATATTTACTAATTATTTAAATAATAAGAATTGGGAACCGATCAACAAAAATATTAATTATAATGGGAAAAATTATGGTTTTCAATTAACACCCGCCTCTCATATGAAGATAGGGAATAAAAATATATTTGTCAAAGAGTATAATGGAAAAGGAATTTGTTGTGCTTCTACGAGAGAGAGTAAGCATATTGCGAATATGTGGCTTTCAAAAGTGGTGGATGACGAGGGGAAGGAAATTTTTTCGGGTATCAGACATGGAGTTATATCAGCCTATGGATTGAAAAAAAACTCATCTGAAAGAGCTGTTGCAGCTCGTAATAAAGCTGAGGAGTTAGCAAGCGCAGCATTATATAGCAGACAAGAATTATTATCACAGGCTTTGTCTGGTAAAACAGTAGATTTAAAGATTGTTTCGACTTCTCTTCTGACGCCGACCAGTTTAACTGGGGGAGAGGAGAGTATGTTAAAAGATCAGGTAAAGGCATTAAAAGAGTTAAACTCTAAAAGGGGGGAACCAACGAAATTATTAATTCGGAATAGTGATGGTCTTCTGCAAGAAGTAAAGGTTAATCTAAAAGTGGTGACATTTAACTTTGGTGTAAATGAATTAGCGCTAAAAATGGGCTTAGGCTGGAGGAATGTTGACAAGCTTAATGGTGAATCAATATGTTCTTTGTTGGGGGATAATTTCCTCAAAAATGGTGTGATTGGAGGTTGGGCTGCAGAAGCTATAGAAAAAAATCCACCATGTAAGAATGATGTGATATATCTGGCTAACCAGATAAAAGAGATTCTAAACAAGAAGTTACAAAAAAATGATAATGGAGAGCCGTATAAATTGTCACAAAGAATGGCTCTATTGGCTTATACTATAGGTGCTGTACCTTGCTGGAATTGTAAGAGTGGGAAGGACAGAACAGGTATGCAGGATGCTGAAATTAAAAGAGAAATAATAAGAAAACATGAAACAGGGCAGTTTTCTCAATTAAATAGTAAATTATCCTCAGAAGAGAAAAGATTATTTTCTACTATTCTAATGAATAGTGGTAATATGGAAATCCAAGAGATGAATACTGGTGTGCCTGGAAATAAAGTTATGAAAAAATTACCGCTATCTTCGTTAGAGCTGTCTTATGCTGAAAGAATAGGGGACCCCAAAATATGGAATATGGTGAAAGGGTATTCGTCATTTGTATAAGAGGAATATATGGAAGATTTAGCAGATGTTATTTGCCGAGCCTTGGGTATCCCTTCAATTGATACCGATGATCAAGCAATCATGCTTGATGATGATGTGTTAATATATATTGAAAAAGAAGGAGATTCAATAAATTTATTATGCCCTTTTTGTGCATTGCCTGAAAATATAAATGATCTTATATATGCGTTGAGCCTAAATTACTCAGAAAAGATATGTTTAGCTACTGATGATGAAGGTGGAAGTCTAATTGCGCGATTAGATCTTACCGGGATAAATGAATTCGAGGATATATATGTTAATACAGAATATTATATTTCGCGTGTGCGTTGGCTGAAGGATGAATTTGCGCGAAGAATGAAGGGGTATTAATGTCCCGTTTCGTATTTATTTTTCTGTGTTTTATCCCATATTTAGGGAGAGCTGATTGTTGGGATAAGGCTGGTGAAAGGTACAACATTCCATCGAGTTTGTTAAAAGCGATTGCGGAAAAAGAATCCGGATTTAATAAATTTGCAGTCAATGTTAATAACAATGGAAGTAAAGATTATGGTATAATGCAAATAAATGACTTTCATTCTAAAAGACTTAGAGAAATGGGATATACTGAGGAAATGCTAATTAGTCATCCATGTCTTTCTGTACATTATGCAGCAAAGTTATTAAATGAGTTTATGCTGATGTATGGAAGAGGGTGGGAGGCTGTTGGTGCCTATAATGCAGGAACATCTCCGAAAAAGAAAAAAGAAAGATTAAAGTACGCAGAGGATATCTATAAACGCTATTTGCGGATAGCAGCAGAGAGCAAGCAGAATAATCGAAGGATATAAGAGGATTTATGTCTGAGGCAAAGAACTCAAATCTTGCACCATTCAGGTTATTAGTGAAACTCACAAACGGTGTCGGGGATGAGTTTCCGTTATATTATGGGAATAACTTAATTGTTCTCGGACGGACGATAGAAACACTTGAGTTTGGAAACGATAATTTCCCAGAAAATATTATTCCAGTAACAGATAGTAAATCGGATGGTATAATTTATTTGGCCATAAGTAAAGATAATATCTGTCAATTTAGTGATGAAAAAGGTGAACAAATTGATATCAATTCACAATTTAACTCATTTGAATATGACGGAGTTTCTTTTCAACTTAAAAATATGATGGAGGATAAATCGAGAGTTCATATACTAAACGGAATGTATAATAAACCCTCGGTGTTTTTTTTCTTTGCTGTTATTGTTGTGTTAATTATAATTTTTTCCCTCTCTTTAAAGAAAGATGAAGTAAAAGAAATTGCTGAAATTATAGATGATAAGAGATATGGAATAGTCAACACAGGACAGTGCAATTATATTCTTGCCGAAACACAAAATGATGCGGTATGGGCATCTGTAGCCTTAAATAAAAGCGGATTTACCAAATGCAGATATATTCTGGTGTCCAACAAAGAAATAAATAGAATTCAACAATATATCAATCAACGATTCCCATATATCAATTTGTATGTGTTGAATTTAGTGAGTGATAAAGCGGAATTACTGGTATTTTTAAGTAAAGAAAGAAATAGTTCAAAAGATACCGAACTTGAGAAATTGAAAAATGCTCTGATAGTTGAATTTCCGTATATCAAAAATATTAAATTCAACTATCTTAGCGATCATAATGCAAGGGAGGATGCTAAAGGTATTTTCACAAAGGTAAATGTCCAGTATAAAGAGATTTGTGAAACTAATAAAGTTACATATTCTGTCAGAGAAGAACTGACAGATGAAAAGCTTGAGCTCATTAATAGACTGATTTCTGATCATAAAAATGTATATGGAGATCAGTATATTGAGTTTTCTGTACTTTTGATAGATGATGATTTTAAAGGTAAATCATATCTTAACAGCAAAGACAGTTATGTAATGTTGAATGATAAACACTGGTTTTTTTTAGAT
This sequence comes from Shigella sp. FC1567, assembly GCF_001743015.1. NCBI lineage: Bacteria > Pseudomonadati > Pseudomonadota > Gammaproteobacteria > Enterobacterales > Enterobacteriaceae > Shigella > Shigella sp. FC1567. Next base: position 16,814 of record NZ_MIIV01000166.1, on the reverse strand, counting down.
AAAAATAAGTGAGGATAAAATGAGTGTTACAGTACCGGATAAAGATTGGACTCTGAGTTCATTATCTGAAACTTTTGATGATGGAACTCAAACATTACAAGGGCAACTAACATTGGCACTAAATGCATTAGCTGAAAATCCTTCGAATCCACAGTTGCTGGCTGAATACCAAAGTAAATTATCTGAATATACATTATATAGGAACGCGCAATCTAATACTGTGAAAGTGATTAAGGATGTTGATGCTGCAATTATTCAAAACTTCAGATAATAGGGAGCATTCATGAATTACATTTATCCAGTCAATCAGGTTGATATTATCAAAGCCAGTGATTTTCAATCTCAAGAGATATCAAGCCTGGAAGACGTCGTGTCGGCTAAATATAGTGATATTAAGATGGATACAGATATTCAAGTATCACAAATAATGGAGATGGTAAGCCATCCAGAATCATTAAACCCAGAATCTTTGGCCAAGTTACAGACGACGCTCTCAAATTATTCAATAGGAGTATCATTAGCTGGCACGTTAGCAAGAAAAACAGTTTCGGCTGTTGAAACTTTATTAAAGTCTTAATTTATATGATTAGGTATAAATGTTTTATTTTATTCTTGTTGCTGATGTTGATTGGATGTGAGCAACGTGAAGAGTTAATTTCTAATTTATCTCAAAGACAGGCAAATGAAATAATATCTGTGCTAGAACGCCATAATATTACTGCTAGAAAAGTTGATGGAGGTAAACAGGGGATCTCGGTACAAGTCGAAAAGGGGACATTTGCATCGGCAGTTGATTTGATGCGCATGTACGATTTGCCAAATCCGGAGAGAGTTGATATCTCACAAATGTTTCCTACAGATTCATTAGTGTCTTCTCCAAGAGCTGAAAAGGCCCGTTTATATAGTGCTATTGAGCAACGGCTGGAACAGTCTTTAGTTTCTATTGGTGGTGTTATTTCGGCAAAAATACATGTTAGCTATGATCTTGAAGAAAAAAATATATCTTCAAAACCGATGCATATATCAGTAATCGCTATATATGACTCACCGAAAGAGTCTGAACTATTAGTTAGTAATATTAAGCGATTTTTGAAAAACACCTTTTCTGATGTTAAGTATGAAAATATATCTGTCATATTAACTCCGAAAGAAGAATATGTTTATACAAATGTACAACCTGTTAAGGAAATTAAATCGGAATTTTTAACAAATGAAGTAATATATGTATTTCTCGGGATGGCTGTACTAGTTGTCATTCTTTTGGTATGGGCATTCAAAACAGGGGGGTTCAAGAGAAACAAAATATGATAAGAATGGATGGAATTTATAAAAAATATCTTTCAATAATTTTTGATCCAGCGTTCTATATAAATAGAAATCGGTTGAATTTGCCTTCTGAACTGTTAGAAAATGGCGTAATCAGAAGTGAGATTAATAATCTCATAATTAACAAATATGATCTAAATTGCGATATTGAACCTTTAAGCGGGGTAACCGCTATGTTTGTTGCCAACTGGAATTTACTTCCAGCTGTTGCTTATTTTATCGGTAGTCAAGAGTCTCGGTTAATTAATCATAGTGAGATGGTTATTAGTTATTATGGGGGCAAAATCAGTAAGCAAGGGGAGGCCGCTATTCGAAGTGGTTTTTGGCATCTTATTGAGTGGAAGGAAAATATATCTGTTGGTATATATGAAAGAATAAACTTATTATTTAATCCAATTGCTTTGGAGGGAAATTATACGCCTGTAGAAAGAAATTTGTCCCGATTAAATGAAGGTATGCAATATGCAAAAAGGCACTTTACCGGTATCCAGACATCATGCCTATGATGGTGTTGTTATAAAGAGAATTGAAAAGGAATTATGTAAAACCATAAAAGATAGAGACACTGAGAGTAAGAAGAAAGCAATTTGTGTTATAAAGGATGCTACGAAAAAAGCTGAATCACTGCGTATAGATGCTGTATGCGATGGTTATCAAATTGGTATACAGACTGCTTTTGAGCATATTATTGACTATATTTGTGAATGGAAGTTAAAGCAAAATGAAAACAGAAGAAATATTGAGGACTATATAACTAGTTTGCTTTCAGAAAATTTACATGATGAGAGGATCATTAGCACTTTATTGGAGCAGTGGCTTAGTTCGTTGCGTAATACAGTAACAGAATTAAAAGTGGTTTTGCCCAAGTGTAATTTAGCACTGAGGAAAAAGTTAGAACTTGATCTCCATAAATATCGCTCAGATGTCAAGATTATTTTAAAATATTCTGAAGGGAATAATTATATATTCTGTAGTGGTAATCAAGTAGTGGAGTTTAGTCCTCAGGATGTAATATCAGGTGTTAAAATAGAACTTGCGGAAAAATTAACAAAAAATGATAAAAAATATTTCAAAGAGTTAGCACATAAGAAACTGAGACAAATTGCAGAAGACTTGTTAAAAGAGAATCCTGTTAATGATTAATCAAATAAATGCAAGCAATGCTCTGCAGCAAAGATTAAATAGTGAAGAATTTGTTAATTTAAATGAGAGATTATCATCTTCGCAATCATTTGATGAGAATATAATCTATGAAATAATGCAATATTTCTCACAGAGTGAATTAAATTCCATAGATAATGATGAACTGCACAATAAGATTGAACAATTATTCAATTCACGTTTTCCTTATCTTACAGCTGCACAAAAAAGTTCACTTCTTAATAAACTCATAGATGCAAATCAATATGTCGATTTGCATGAGGGATTTTATGCATCATTGTCCATATATAACAATATTGATTTCTATATTAAGACTACAACCTTCGATTCATTAATTAGTGTCTTTGATGCAGGGAGAGAGGCAGATGATTCGACATGGTAGTAATAAGTTGAAAATATTTATTTTAAGTATATTGCTATTAACACTGAGTGGGTGTGCTTTAAAGTCATCATCTAATTCTGAAAAAGAATGGCATATTGTTCCTGTAAGTAAGGATTATTTTTCTATTCCAAATGATTTATTATGGTCGTTTAATACAACCAATAAAAGTATAAATGTTTACTCTAAATGTATTAGTGGTAAGGCGGTTTATAGTTTTAATGCAGGTAAATTCATGGGCAACTTTAATGTTAAGGAAGTAGATGGGTGCTTCATGGATGCACAAAAGATAGCTATAGATAAACTATTTTCTATGCTGAAAGACGGGGTTGTTTTAAAAGGTAATAAGATAAATGATACCATCCTTATAGAGAAGGATGGGGAAGTTAAATTAAAATTAATTCGAGGGATATAATTGTATTGTGAGTAAATATAAAGGTCTAAATACAAGTAATATGTTTTACATTTACTCTAGTGGACATAAACCAGTTAACGTTGAGCTTGTAAAAGATAAAGAACGTAACATAATTGAGCTGGCTCCAGCATGGAAGGGTTTTTTTTTGTCCGAAATCAAAATATAAAATTCAGTGATAATGTGAACTATCATTATCGCTTTAACATTAATAGTTGTGCAAAATTTCTTGCTTTTTGGGACTATTTCAGTGGTGCTCTAGTAGAGCATAGCCATGCTGAAAAATGTATTCATTTCTATCATGAGAATGATCTTCGGGATAGTTGTAATACCGAATCGATGCTTGATAAGTTAATGTTAAGATTCATCTTTTCATCTGACCAGAATGTAAGTAATGCACTGGCTATGATACGAATGACTGAGTCATATCATTTGGTTCTTTATCTTCTGAGAACTATTGAGAAAGAAAAGGAGGTAAGAATAAAGAGTCTGACAGAGCATTATGGTGTGTCGGAGGCTTATTTTAGATCTTTATGTAGAAAAGCTTTAGGGGCAAAAGTCAAAGAACAACTGAACACTTGGCGGTTAGTAAATGGTTTATTAGATGTATTTTTGCACAATCAAACAATCACTTCTGCTGCCATGAATAATGGGTATGCATCAACATCCCATTTTTCAAATGAGATAAAAACACGACTAGGCTTTTCTGCAAGAGAATTATCGAATATTACTTTTTTAGTGAAAAAAATAAATGAAAAAATTTAATATTAAATCTTTGACTCTCTTGATTGTATTGTTACCATTGATAGTTAATGCTAATAATATTGACTCTCATTTATTAGAACAAAATGACATAGCGAAATATGTTGCTCAAAGTGATACGGTAGGATCTTTTTTTGAACGTTTTTCTGCGTTATTAAATTATCCTATTGTTGTTAGCAAACAAGCTGCAAAAAAGAGAATATCTGGGGAGTTTGATTTATCTAATCCAGAAGAAATGCTTGAAAAAATGACATTACTTGTGGGACTCATATGGTATAAAGATGGAAATGCATTATACATATATGACTCTGGAGAATTAATAAGCAAAGTTATTTTGCTGGAGAATATATCACTTAATTATCTTATTCAGTATCTGAAGGATGCTAACCTTTATGATCACAGATATCCTATAAGAGGAAACATTAGTGATAAAACATTCTATATATCTGGTCCTCCGGCATTGGTTGAACTGGTAGCTAATACAGCAACTTTGCTTGATAAGCAGGTTTCTTCTATTGGGACAGATAAAGTTAATTTTGGGGTTATAAAATTAAAAAATACATTTGTTAGTGACAGAACTTATAATATGAGAGGGGAGGATATTGTCATCCCAGGGGTGGCTACTGTTGTAGAACGTTTATTAAATAATGGTAAGGCTCTGAGTAACAGACAAGCCAAAAATGATCCGATGCCACCCTTTAATATTACACAGAAAGTATCTGAGGATAGTAATGACTTTTCATTTAGTTCAGTTACCAATAGTTCTATATTAGAGGATGTATCACTTATTGCATATCCAGAAACCAATTCTATATTAGTCAAAGGTAATGATCAGCAAATACAGATTATTCGCGATATTATCACTCAGTTAGATGTAGCCAAACGACATATAGAATTATCATTATGGATAATCGATATTGATAAATCTGAATTAAATAACCTTGGCGTTAATTGGCAAGGAACGGCTTCATTTGGTGATTCGTTTGGTGCATCATTTAATATGAGCTCATCAGCATCGATAAGCACTTTGGACGGCAATAAGTTTATTGCTTCAGTTATGGCATTAAATCAGAAAAAGAAAGCAAATGTAGTTTCAAGGCCGGTGATTTTGACACAAGAGAATATTCCGGCTATATTTGATAATAACAGGACTTTTTATGTGTCATTAGTTGGTGAGCGCAATTCTTCGTTGGAGCATGTTACGTATGGAACATTGATAAATGTTATACCTCGCTTTTCATCTCAGGGACAAATTGAGATGTCTTTAACGATAGAGGATGGAACAGGAAATAGTCAGTCAAATTACAATTATAATAATGAAAATACATCTGTCCTTCCAGAAGTTGGAAGGACCAAAATCAGTACAATAGCGAGAGTTCCACAAGGCAAAAGTTTGTTGATAGGTGGTTATACGCATGAAACGAACTCTAACGAAATAGTATCTATTCCTTTTCTCTCCTCTATTCCTGTAATCGGTAATGTGTTCAAGTATAAAACAAGGAATATCAGTAATATTGTAAGGGTTTTTCTGATTCAACCCCGTGAGATAAAGGAGTCAAGTTATTATAATACTGCAGAATATAAGAGCCTCATATCTGAAAGAGAAATACAAAAGACTACACAAATAATCCCATCTGAAACTACTTTGCTGGAAGACGAAAAATCATTGGTTTCATACTTAAATTACTAACTATAAAGTAGGTGATGTATGCTTGATGTTAAAAATACAGGAGTTTTTAGCTCTGCATTCATTGATAAGTTGAATGCAATGACAAATTCAGATGATGGAGATGAGACTGCTGATGCAGAGCTTGATTCTGGCTTGGCTAATAGCAAGTATATTGACTCATCTGATGAGATGGCTTCCGCTCTTTCGTCATTTATAAACAGAAGAGACCTTGAGAAACTGAAAGGAACAAATAGTGATAGTCAGGAACGTATTTTAGATGGGGAAGAAGATGAAATTAATCACAAGATTTTTGATTTAAAGAGAACTTTAAAAGATAACCTTCCTCTAGATCAGGATTTTATAGACAGACTAAAGAGATATTTTAAAGATCCAAGTGATCAAGTCTTAGCATTAAGGGAACTTTTGAATGAAAAAGATCTTACTGCTGAACAAGTCGAATCATTAACTAAAATTATTAATGAGATAATATCAGGTAGTGAAAAAAGTGTTAATGCTGGAATAAATTCAGCTATACAGGCTAAATTATTTGGCAACAAAATGAAACTTGAACCACAGCTTTTGCGTGCATGTTATCGTGGTTTTATCATGGGGAACATATCAACAACAGATCAGTATATAGAATGGCTTGGTAATTTTGGTTTTAATCACAGACATACAATTGTGAATTTTGTAGAGCAGTCACTGATTGTAGACATGGATTCTGAGAAACCGAGCTGTAATGCTTATGAGTTTGGTTTTGTGTTATCTAAATTAATTGCAATTAAGATGATTAGAACTTCAGATGTAATTTTTATGAAGAAACTGGAATCCTCAAGCTTGCTAAAAGATGGCAGTTTAAGTGCAGAGCAGCTATTGCTAACTTTATTATATATTTTTCAATATCCAAGTGAAAGTGAGCAAATTCTTACTTCTGTTATAGACGTATCACGAGCCAGTCATGAGGATTCTGTAGTGTATCAAACATATCTATCTTCTGTTAATGAAAGTCCTCATGATATATTTAAAAGTGAAAGTGAAAGAGAAATTGCGATCAATATTCTACGAGAGCTTGTCACAAGTGCATACAAGAAAGAGCTTTCTAGATAACAGGAGATGAAAGTGATCCAGTCTTTTCTTAAGCAAGTAAGTACTAAGCCTGAATTAATTATATTAGTGCTTATGGTTATGATCATTGCTATGTTGATCATACCATTACCTACATACCTTGTTGATTTTTTAATAGGGCTTAATATTGTACTTGCTATTCTCGTTTTTATGGGATCATTTTATATTGAAAGAATATTGAGTTTTTCTACATTCCCTTCGGTTTTGTTGATAACGACATTATTTCGTCTCGCTTTATCAATAAGTACTAGTCGACTAATTTTAGTTGATGCGGATGCGGGTAAAATTATTACTACATTTGGCCAGTTTGTCATTGGTGATAGTCTGGCTGTAGGTTTTGTTATTTTTTCAATAGTAACTGTTGTGCAGTTCATTGTTATAACAAAAGGATCTGAAAGGGTTGCGGAGGTAGCTGCTCGCTTTTCTCTTGACGGTATGCCGGGGAAACAAATGAGCATTGATGCGGATTTAAAGGCTGGAATTATTGATGCCGCAGGAGCTAAAGAAAGACGCAGTATTCTGGAACGTGAGAGTCAATTGTATGGTTCATTTGATGGAGCAATGAAGTTCATTAAAGGTGATGCAATTGCTGGCATCATTATTATTTTTGTCAATTTAATAGGAGGTATTTCTGTTGGTATGAGTCAACATGGAATGTCTCTATCTGGTGCATTATCTACTTATACCATACTAACTATTGGTGACGGATTGGTCTCTCAGATTCCTGCTCTGTTAATTTCTATAAGTGCAGGATTTATCGTTACAAGAGTTAATGGTGATAGCGATAATATGGGACGTAACATAATGTCCCAGATATTTGGGAATCCTTTTGTTCTCATTGTTACATCAGCTCTTGCCTTGGCGATAGGGATGTTGCCAGGTTTTCCGTTTTTTGTTTTTTTCCTGATAGCAGTTACTTTGACGGCTTTATTCTATTATAAAAAGGTCGTAGAAAAAGAAAAAAGTCTGTCTGAGTCTGATTCTAGTGGCTATACTGGTACATTTGATATTGATAATAGCCATGACTCATCTTTGGCAATGATAGAAAATCTGGATGCTATTAGTTCAGAAACCGTTCCTTTAATTTTATTATTTGCCGAAAATAAGATAAGTGCAAATGATATGGAAGGTCTTATTGAAAGGATAAGAAGTCAGTTCTTTATTGATTATGGTGTCAGGCTTCCAACTATTTTATATAGAACAAGCAATGAGCTTAAGGTCGATGATATTGTTTTGTTAATAAATGAGGTGCGTGCCGATAGTTTTAATATATACTTTGACAAAGTGTGTATTACAGATGAAAATGGAGATATAGATGCTCTAGGTATTCCTGTTGTTTCAACTTCATATAATGAACGTGTTATTTCTTGGGTAGACGTTTCATATACAGAAAATCTAACTAATATTGATGCTAAAATTAAAAGTGCTCAAGATGAATTTTATCACCAGTTGTCACAAGCTTTATTAAACAACATAAATGAGATTTTTGGTATACAAGAAACAAAAAATATGTTAGATCAGTTTGAAAATCGGTATCCTGATCTATTAAAGGAAGTCTTCCGACATGTGACTATACAGAGAATTTCTGAGGTATTACAAAGATTGCTTGGAGAAAATATTTCTGTTCGCAATTTAAAACTTATTATGGAGTCTTTGGCGCTTTGGGCTCCCAGAGAAAAAGATGTCATAACATTAGTTGAACATGTCCGTGCATCACTTTCTAGGTATATTTGTAGTAAAATAGCTGTTTCTGGTGAGATTAAAGTTGTGATGCTTTCCGGATATATTGAGGATGCAATAAGAAAAGGGATAAGGCAAACCTCTGGTGGCTCTTTCTTGAATATGGATATAGAGGTTTCGGATGAGGTAATGGAAACTTTAGCACATGCTTTGAGAGAATTGAGAAATGCAAAAAAAAATTTCGTTCTTTTGGTATCAGTAGATATACGTAGGTTTGTTAAAAGACTTATAGATAACAGATTTAAGAGTATACTCGTTATATCGTATGCTGAGATTGATGAAGCATATACCATTAATGTATTAAAGACTATTTAGTGAGGTTTAAATATGAGTAACATTAATTTAGTTCAATTAGTTAGAGATAGTCTTTTCACGATTGGTTGTCCTCCATCAATTATTACAGATTTAGACAGCCATTCAGCGATTACCATTTCTTTGGATAGTATGCCTGCTATTAATATAGCTCTTGTCAATGAGCAGGTTATGTTATGGGCTAATTTCGATGCACCAAGTGATGTAAAACTTCAGTCATCTGCTTATAACATATTAAATTTAATGTTAATGAACTTTAGTTATAGCATTAATGAGCTGGTAGAGCTTCATCGTTCTGATGAGTACTTACAGTTAAGAGTTGTTATTAAAGATGACTACGTTCACGATGGGATTGTTTTTGCAGAGATTCTGCATGAGTTTTATCAGAGGATGGAAATCTTAAATGAGGTCTTATAATCAATGAGCTATATAAAATTGCTCACTCAATTATCTTTTCCTAATAGAATCTCGGGGCCAATCTTGGAAACAAGTCTTAGCGATGTTTCGATTGGTGAGATTTGTAACATTCAGGCTGGAATTGAAAGTAATGAAATTATTGCAAGAGCTCAGGTTGTAGGATTTCATGATGAAAAAACAATATTAAGCTTGATTGGAAATTCTCGTGGACTTTCACGGCAAACGTTGATTAAGCCCACTGCCCAGTTTCTTCATACGCAAGTCGGCCGTGGATTATTGGGAGCAGTAGTCAATCCTTTAGGGGAGGTTACTGATAAGTTTGCTGTTACGGATAACAGTGAAATTCTTTATCGACCTGTAGATAATGCTCCTCCGCTATATAGTGAAAGGGCTGCAATTGAGAAGCCTTTTTTAACAGGTGTTAAGGTTATTGATTCTTTACTCACGTGTGGTGAAGGACAGCGAATGGGGATTTTTGCGTCAGCTGGTTGTGGCAAAACTTTTCTCATGAATATGCTCATTGAACATAGTGGTGCTGATATATATGTTATTGGGTTAATTGGTGAGCGAGGTCGAGAGGTTACAGAAACGGTTGATTATTTGAAAAACTCTGAGAAAAAAAGCAGGTGTGTTTTAGTATATGCAACTTCGGATTACTCTTCGGTTGATCGTTGTAATGCTGCATATATAGCCACTGCTATAGCCGAATTTTTTAGGACTGAAGGACATAAAGTAGCGCTTTTTATTGATTCATTAACAAGGTATGCCAGAGCATTACGTGATGTGGCCTTAGCCGCTGGAGAATCACCTGCCAGAAGAGGCTATCCGGTTTCGGTTTTTGATAGCTTACCCAGACTTCTTGAAAGGCCAGGAAAGTTAAAGGCAGGTGGCTCTATTACTGCATTTTACACTGTTCTTTTGGAGGATGATGATTTTGCTGATCCATTAGCTGAAGAGGTAAGATCCATTTTAGATGGACATATATATTTGAGCAGAAATCTAGCCCAAAAAGGACAATTTCCTGCAATTGATTCCTTAAAAAGTATAAGCAGGGTATTTACACAGGTTGTTGATGAAAAACATCGTATTATGGCCACTGCATTTCGGGAGCTACTTTCTGAAATAGAAGAGCTAAGGACAATTATTGACTTTGGTGAATACAAACCGGGGGAGAATGCCTCTCAGGATAAAATCTACAACAAAATATCTGTTGTTGAGAGTTTTCTGAAGCAAGATTATCGACTCGGTTTTACTTATGAGCAGACAATGGAGCTTCTTGGTGAAACAATTAGATAAGGTTTTAAAAATCAAAGATAAATATCAACGGTCTGTTAAATTAATTGAAGCACACATATTAACACTAAAAAAAAAACTCTTTGTATCGAGATGTGGAGGCATTAGATAAAAGGATTATATACTTCCTGCAACTGGAGAATGACTTGGAACCTGTAGGCGCTCAGAGTGTTAGTCAGCTTTTCAATACAAGACGTAAGATCGCTATAGTAAAAAAGCATATTATCCAATATCAGTCTGAACGAATTCTTCTAAAGGGAAGAATTGAAGAAATTCAAAAAGATATTGATGAGGCAAATGCTTCTAAAAGAAAACTGCTTCATAAAGAGAGTAAAATATGTAAACGGATTGGCTTGATTAAAAGAAATAACTTTGCCAAACAGTTGATACTTGATGAGTTATCACAAGAGGATATGAAGTATGGCATTAGATAATATAAACCTAAATTTTAGTAGTGACAAACAGATAGAAAAATGTGAGAAACTATCTTCAATAGATAATATTGATAGTCTCGTTTTGAAGAAGAAGAGGAAGGTTGAAATTCCTGAGTACTCTTTAATTGCATCTAACTATTTTACTATTGATAAGCACTTTGAACATAAGCATGATAAAGGAGAAATTTATAGTGGCATTAAAAATGCGTTCGAACTTAGAAACGAACGAGCGACATATTCTGATATTCCAGAATCAATGGCCATTAAAGAAAATATTTTGATACCAGATCAAGATATCAAAGCAAGGGAAAAAATAAATATCGGCGATATGAGGGGGATCTTTTCATATAATAAGAGTGGAAATGCAGACAAGAACTTCGAAAGAAGTCATACTTCTTCTGTAAACCCTGATAATCTGCTAGAATCTGATAATAGAAATGGTCAAATTGGTTTAAAAAATCATAGCTTGTCTATTGATAAGAATATTGCTGACATCATTTCTTTACTAAATGGAAGTGTTGCTAAATCATTTGAGCTGCCTGTAATGAATAAAAATACTGCAGACATAACCCCATCCATGTCATTGCAAGAAAAATCAATAGTTGAAAATGATAAAAATGTTTTTCAAAAAAATAGTGAAATGACTTACCACTTTAAACAGTGGGGGGCTGGACATTCTGTTAGTATTTCAGTGGAGTCTGGTTCTTTTGTTCTAAAACCGTCAGATCAATTTGTAGGAAATAAACTTGACTTAATTTTGAAACAAGATGCTGAGGGTAATTACAGATTTGATAGCAGTCAACATAATAAGGGGAATAAAAATAATAGTACAGGATATAATGAACAGAGTGAAGAAGAATGCTAAGAATTAAACATTTTGACGCTAACGAAAAACTACAGATTTTATATGCAAAGCAACTCTGCGAGCGTTTTTCGATTCAGACATTCAAAAATAAATTTACAGGCAGTGAAAGTTTAGTCACTCTTACTTCCGTGTGTGGGGATTGGGTAATTCGTATTGATACATTATCTTTTTTGAAAAAAAAATACGAGGTATTTTCAGGATTTTCTACACAAGAATCTTTACTGCATTTATCAAAATGTGTCTTTATAGAGTCGTCATCTGTATTTTCGATTCCAGAACTGTCTGATAAGATTACTTTCCGGATCACGAATGAAATCCAGTATGCAACTACTGGGAGTCATTTATGCTGTTTTTCCTCTTCTTTAGGTATTATTTATTTTGACAAGATGCCGGTATTACGTAATCAAGTTTCTCTTGACTTATTGCATCATCTTTTAGAGTTTTGCTTAGGTTCATCTAATGTAAGGCTGGCTACTTTAAAAAGAATTCGTACTGGTGATATAATCATAGTTCAGAAACTTTATAATTTATTATTGTGTAATCAAGTTATTATTGGGGATTATATTGTGAATGATAATAATGAGGCAAAAATTAATCTGTCAGAAAGTAATGGTGAGTCAGATCACACAGAAGTTTCTTTGGCATTATTCAATTATGATGATATCAATGTAAAAGTGGACTTTATCCTTTTAGAAAAAAAGATGACAATCAATGAACTAAAAATGTATGTAGAAAACGAATTATTCAAGTTTCCCGATGACATAGTTAAACATGTAAATATTAAAGTAAATGGTTCTTTGGTTGGGCATGGGGAACTTGTTTCTATTGAGGATGGTTATGGTATCGAGATTAGTTCTTGGATGGTAAAGGAGTAATCTCATGCTGAGTGATATGTCCCTCATCGCTACACTTTCTTTTTTTACGCTATTACCATTTTTAGTTGCTGCTGGTACTTGTTATATAAAGTTTTCTATTGTTTTTGTAATGGTACGAAATGCACTTGGTTTGCAGCAGGTTCCATCAAATATGACTCTCAATGGTATTGCATTGATTATGGCTTTGTTCGTGATGAAACCCATTATTGAAGCTGGTTATGAAAATTATCTAAATGGCCCGCAAAAATTTGATACAATATCAGATATTGTCCGTTTTTCTGATTCTGGCTTGATTGAATACAAGCAATACTTGAAAAAGCATACAGATCTTGAGTTGGCACGTTTTTTCCAAAGGTCTGAAGAAGAAAATGCTGATTTAAAGAGTGCAGAGAATAATGATTATTCATTGTTTTCCCTCTTGCCTGCATATGCGCTAAGTGAAATTAAAGATGCGTTCAAAATAGGTTTTTATTTATATTTGCCATTTATTGTTGTTGATCTTGTTATTTCAAGCATTTTACTTGCACTTGGTATGATGATGATGAGTCCAATCACAATATCAGTACCAATAAAACTTGTATTATTTGTTGCGCTTGATGGGTGGGGGATCCTGTCTAAGGCCTTGATTGAACAATATATCAATGTTCCTGCTTAGATGATGGAGGTAATGTGTCTGATATAGTTTATATGGGTAATAAGGCTCTTTATTTAATCCTTATCTTTTCCTTATGGCCAGTAGGTATAGCTACGGTTATTGGATTAACTATTGGTTTATTACAGACAGTGACTCAACTTCAAGAGCAGACACTTCCTTTTGGTATAAAGCTTATAGGTGTCTCAATATCTTTGCTACTTCTTTCTGGATGGTATGGTGAGGTTTTATTGTCTTTTTGTCATGAAATAATGTTTTTAATTAAGAGTGGGGTTTGATGGACATTTCAAGCTGGTTCGAAAGTATTCATGTGTTTTTAATACTCCTGAACGGCGTTTTTTTTTAGATTGGCTCCATTATTTTTCTTTCTTCCATTTTTAAATAACGGTATAATTTCTCCATCTATTAGAATACCTGTGATTTTTCTTGTTGCATCAGGATTAATTACTTCTGGTAAGGTAGACATAGGTTCTTCTGTTTTTGAACATGTTTATTTCCTTATGTTCAAGGAAATAATTGTTGGCCTCCTTCTCTCTTTTTGCTTGTCTCTTCCCTTTTGGATATTTCATGCTGTTGGTAGTATTATTGACAACCAGCGTGGGGCAACGCTTAGTAGTTCAATTGATCCTGCCAATGGTGTTGATACGTCTGAATTGGCAAAATTTTTCAATCTTTTTTCTGCAGTTGTATTTCTATACAGTGGTGGAATGGTCTTTATTTTAGAATCCATACAATTGTCTTATAATATATGCCCGTTATTTTCTCAATGTTCTTTCCGTGTCTCAAATATCTTAACATTTCTGACTTTATTGGCAAGTCAGGCTGTTATTTTAGCCAGTCCTGTTATGATAGTATTGTTACTATCAGAAGTATTACTTGGTGTATTATCGAGATTTGCTCCGCAGATGAATGCTTTTTCCGTATCATTAACTATTAAAAGTTTACTTGCAATATTTATTATTTTCATCTGTTCTTCTACTATTTACTTTTCTAAAGTTCAATTTTTCCTCGGTGAACATAAATTTTTCACAAATCTATTTGTTAGATAAAATATTATGGCAAATAAAACAGAAAAGCCGACACCTAAAAAACTAAAGGATGCCGCAAAAAAAGGACAGTCATTTAAATTTAAGGATTTAACGACAGTTGTTATTATTCTGGTAGGGACATTTACTATAATATCATTCTTTTCCTTAAGTGATGTAATGCTCTTATACAGATATGTAATAATTAATGACTTCGAAATTAATGAGGGTAAATACTTTTTTGCAGTGGTTATTGTCTTTTTTAAGATAATTGGCTTCCCACTTTTTTTCTGTGTTCTTTCGGCTGTGTTGCCAACATTGGTTCAAACAAAGTTTGTTCTTGCGACTAAAGCTATCAAGATTGATTTTTCAGTATTAAACCCTGTTAAAGGGTTAAAAAAAATATTTAGTATAAAGACAATAAAAGAATTTTTCAAAAGCATTCTGCTTCTTATTATTCTAGCATTAACAACCTATTTCTTTTGGATTAATGACCGAAAAATAATTTTTTCTCAGGTGTTTTCTAGTGTTGATGGCTTATATCTTATTTGGGGGGGGCTATTTAAGGATATAATATTATTTTTCTTAGCATTTTCTATTTTTGTTATTATTCTTGACTTTGTGATTGAGTTCATTTTATACATGAAAGATATGATGATGGATAAACAGGAGATAAAAAGAGAATATATAGAGCAAGAGGGACACTTTGAGACAAAGTCGAGAAGGCGTGAGTTGCATATCGAGATTCTTTCAGAGCAGACTAAATCTGATATACGTAATTCAAAATTAGTGGTAATGAACCCGACTCATATTGCAATTGGTATTTATTTTAATCCAGAAATAGCGCCTGCACCTTTTATTTCTCTCATTGAAACTAACCAGTGTGCCTTGGCTGTCAGAAAATATGCAAATGAAGTTGGTATACCAACTGTGCGTGATGTGAAATTAGCTAGAAAACTATATAAAACACATACAAAATATAGTTTTGTTGATTTTGAACACTTGGATGAAGTCCTACGTCTTATTGTTTGGCTTGAGCAGGTTGAAAACACTCATTAATAAGTAAAGGAGATGTGTTATATGGGAGTTAATTTCTGTAATAAAATAGGTATTGATCAGTCTGAATTTGAAATAGAATCTTCCATCATTAACTCCATTGCTAATGAGGTATTGAACCCAATATCTTTCCTTAGCAACAAGGATATAATAAATGTTTTACTCAGAAAGATTTCATCTGAATGTGACCTGGTTAGAAAAGACATTTATCGTTGTGCTCTTGAGTTGGTCGTTGAAAAAACACCTGATGATTTATAATCATTCATAATAACTCTTTTGTTGATATAAATATTTTTGTTGAAGATATTTATGTAGTCACAGGATCAATTGTAGAAAATTGTTATGTTTTTGTTAGGAACTGAACTAAATAATATATGATAAGACAGCAAAAACGACTGACCATAATCCTTCTTTTATTAGGAGTTGATAAGAGAGACTATTCATCCTGTAATGTTAAAACTCTGTTATATAGTATTCGCGATTATGCAAAGTCTGTAAATGATCATGAGATACTAACCGAGAGTAATCGTTTATTATCTCATTGCATTTCAGATAGTAACGGAGCTTTCTTTAAAAGTAGTAAATACGTTCCCCTTAAGTACTTACGTAAAAGGAGAATAGCACGAAAGATACCAAATGATTAGCACTTTGCTAGTAAGCTTGCTGGTAAACTATATTGACCGTTGGGTTTGTTTTGAGACTGTAATTTAAATTGTGTAATTGCCTGTTTTTGATATGTTTACTCCAACAACGGAGACAGGTAAATTATGGACGAAAAGAAGCTTAAAGCCCTTGCGGCTGAACTGGCTAAAGGCCTCAAAACTGAGGCCGACCTCAATCAGTTTTCCCGTATGCTGACGAAATATCCCGGCTCTTAAAACGATAGTGGCTCAGGCTTTCATTTTTCAGCGTTCCCCAGAAGATTTCCATCGGAGCGTTGTCGTAACAGTTACCTTTACGCGACATTGATGTTTTCAGACCAGACTGCTCCTGTATGACCCGGTAATCGTATGCGCAGTACTGTGAACCTCGATCGGTGTGGTGGATTAGCCCGGCAGGTGGGCGCTGGCTCCTGAGCGCCATAAACAGGGCTTTACCCGTCAACTCTTTCGTCATGCACTCTCCCATGGCGTAACCGACAATTTCGCACGTATAAACATCTTTGACGCCGGCGAGATACAGCCATCCTTCCCGGGTGGCAACATACGTTATATCTGCGACCCAGACCTGATTAGGTGCTGTGGGCGTAAAGTTCTGATTCAGCAGATTCGGCGTAACCGGCAGATTGTGGTCAGAGTTTGTGGTCGCCCT
>NZ_MIIV01000165.1:0-4148 GCF_001743015.1 Shigella sp. FC1567 | reverse complement strand
TCCCTCGTGCGCTCTCCTGTTCCGACCCTGCCGCTTACCGGATACCTGTCCGCCTTTCTCCCTTCGGGAAGCGTGGCGCTTTCTCATAGCTCACGCTGTAGGTATCTCAGTTCGGTGTAGGTCGTTCGCTCCAAGCTGGGCTGTGTGCACGAACCCCCCGTTCAGCCCGACCGCTGCGCCTCATCCGGTAACTATCGTCTTGAGTCCAACCCGGTAAGACACGACTTAACGCCACTGGCAGCAGCCATTGGTAACTGTACAAGGTGGATTGAGATATTAAGAGTTCTTGAAGTGGTGGCCTAACTGCGGCTACACTAGAAGGACAGCATTTGGTATCTGTGCTCCACCAAGCCAGTTACCTTCGGAAGAAAGAGTTGGTAGCTCTAGATTCCGGCAAACAAACCACCGTTGGTAGCGGTGGTTTTTTTGTTTGCAGGCAGCAGATTACGCGCCGCAAAAAAGGATCTCAAGAAGATCTTGAATCACTCTATGAAAATTTTGTTTTATAGCCGTATTTGTTGATGCTATAAGCCAGAGACCTTCTATGAGAATAGACATATCACATCAAACACGGCATACCCCGCCAAACATGCTTCCTCGGGAACAAAATTGTGTAGCAATGGCATTATCTGCGTGCTTTAGACAACAACTAAACCCTGTGGTAAACAGCTTATTAAAAGAGAGAATAATACACTCCCCTAAAGAATTGGAACATGACAACGCAGTAATAAGAGCCCTGCAAAAACTACAAATTCAAGAAGTTTGTAACAGCACCCTTTGGGAGACAGCCAAACAACAACTACTTCAAAAATCGGACGGAAGATATTTTGCCATCAATTCTAAACACTTAGCCTTTCCAGGCCCAGGAGAATCTCACGCCTTCTGTTGCATCAAATACAAAAATGCAATTGGCATTAACGGAAACAATGCCGAAACCCAATCGACCCACTACCAACCCTATCCCTATGATAAAGTCAGTATATGGGGACCATTCCCTCACAATTTAACGTAATATCTTAATTGTACGCACCGCTGAAACGCGTTCGGCGCGATCACGGCAGCAGACAGGTAAAAATGGCAACAAACCACCCGAAAAACTGCCGCGATCGCACCCGGTAAATTTTAACCACATGCATAGCTATGCAGCCATGTGAATCACGCAGGAATTGCCAGCCAGAGACAGCTGAAACGGATTTTTTTCATGCTTTCGGAAGCGAAGAAGACGGGGACCTGAGCGGGAAAACAGAAGTTCAGGGGAATGAGCGCGATCTGGCAATAGAGGCAAAACACAGCAACAAAAGACACACCAGAATCGCGCCCGTATGCGTTTTAACGCGTTCCTGTGTTTTCAGCAAGGTCTGACTGAAGCGCGTTCCCGGTGCCCCCCCGAACCAACCATTATCCCAAAAAATGCACCGGAAACGCGCTGACAACATTTTAGCCTGTCTCTGATTACCATCCCAGTGAAGGACCATCCAGTGTGCGTTCCTGTATTTCCGGCTGGCGCTCACGCTCCAGGGATAACTCATGTTCGCATTCCTGTATCAGCCGTTCGTCCCTTATCTCCTGTTCTCGCTGTATAACTGGCTCAAGCGTTCTGTC
Source organism: Shigella sp. FC1567 (assembly GCF_001743015.1). Classification (NCBI taxonomy): domain Bacteria; kingdom Pseudomonadati; phylum Pseudomonadota; class Gammaproteobacteria; order Enterobacterales; family Enterobacteriaceae; genus Shigella; species Shigella sp. FC1567. The sequence goes on along the minus strand of NZ_MIIV01000165.1, from coordinate 2,546 downwards.
CGCTCGCTCAAGTGCTGCACCTGCTGACTCAACTGCATGACCTGCTCGTTCAGCATCGCGTTGTCCCGTTGCGTAAGCGAAAACATTTTCTGCAATTCCACGAAGGCGCTCTCCCATTCGTTCAGCCGCTGCATATAGTCCTGTTGCAGTTGCTCTAATGCGTTCAGCAAATGTCTTTCCAGCTCCGTCATGCTCTGTTACTCCTGTACCAGCCTTACGGCATTCTGTTTCCCGTTTTCCATCGTCCAGTTCGTTTCGGCTTTCATCCCCTCGGGCAACACCAGAAAACGTCCGTTGCTCCCCTCGTGATAACGCACGCCCCATGTCTTCGCGTTCAGCTTCTCCAGACTCTCGTTCTGCTTCCTGATTTCTTCCAGGTTCGCCTGTATCATCCCGCCAAGATACCAGAGCGTCCCGCCACTCACGGTAAACAGGAAAATAACCATCCCCAGCAACATCATGCCCGTATTCCCTGCCAGCTTTAACACGTCCTTCCTGTGCTGCATCATCGCCTCTTTCACCCCTTCCCGGTGTTTTTTCAGTGATTCCTCTGTCGAAGCTGTGAACAGGGCTATAGCGTCTTTGATTTTCGTCTCGTTTGATGTCACAGCCTTGCTTACAGATTCTTCGAGCTTCCTGAACTCGTCGTTCAGCATTTTCTCTGTAGATTCGGCTCTCTCTTTCAGCTTTTTCTCGAACTCCGCGCCCGTCTGTAAAAGATTGCTCATAGAATGCTCCTTTCAGTCTGATATTCTTCCCGCCGTTCGGGTCTGCAATGCTGATACTGCTTCGCGTCACCCTGACCACTTCAAGCCCCGCCTCTGTGAGCGCCTGAATCACATCCTGACGGTCTTTTATCTCCCCGACATGATAAAGAGCGTCTATCCCCCGTGTAATGCTCTCAGCAAGCGCCTGTTTCGTTTCCGGCAGGTTATCAGGGAGAGTCAGCGTCCGGCGGTTCTCCGGGGCGTTCGGGTCATGCAGCCCGTAATGGTGATTCACCAGCGTCTGCCAGGCATCAATTCTCGACCTGTCTGCCCGGTCGTAGTACGGCTGGAGGCGTTTTCCGGTCTGTAGCTCCATGTTCGGAATGACAAAATTCAGCTCAAGCCGTCCCTTGTCCTGGTGCTCCACCCACAGGATGCTGTACTGATTTTTTTCGAGACCGGGCATCAGTACACGCTCAAAACTCGCCATCACTTTTTCACGTCCTCCCGCTGGCAGCGCCTTCTCCGCGAACGAGAGAACACCGGACGTGTATTTCTTCGCAAATGGCGTGGCATCGATGAGTTCCCGGACTTCTTCCGGATTACCCTGAAGCACCGTTGCCCCTTCCCGGTTACGCTCCCTTCCCAGCAGGTAATCAACCGGACCACTGCCACCACCTTTTCCCCTGGCATGAAACTTAACTATCATCCCGCGTCCCCTGTTCCCTGACGGCCAGACGCAGCCGGCGCAGCTCATCCCCGATGGCCATCAGTGCGGCCACCACCTGAACCCGGTCACCGGAAGACCACTGCCCGCTGTTCACCTTCCTCGCTGTCTGATTCAGGTTATTCCCGATGGCGGCCAGCTGACGCAGTAACGGCGGTGCCAGTGTCGGCAGCCTCCCGGAACGGGCAACCGGCTCCCCCAGGCAGACCCGCCGCATCCATACCGCCAGTTGTTTACCCTCACAACGTTCCAGCAAACGAGCATGTTCATCATCAGTAACCCGTATCGTGAGCATCCTCTCGCGTTTCATCGGTATCATTACCCCCATGAACAGAAATCCCCCTTACACGGAGGCATCAGTGACTAAACAGGAAAAAACCGCCCTTAACATGGCCCGCTTTATCAGAAGCCAGACATTAACGCTGCTGGAGAAGCTCAACGAACTGGACGCGGATGAACAGGCAGACATCTGTGAATCGCTTCACGACCACGCCGATGAGCTTTACCGCAGTTGCTCGCTCGCTTCGGGGATGACGGTGAAAACCTCTGACGCATGCACTCCCGGAGACGGTCACAGCTTATCTGTGAGCGGATGCCGGGAGCAGACAAGCCCGTCAGGGCGCGTCAGCGGGTTTTAGCGGGTGTCGGGGCGCAGCCATGACCCAGTCACGTAGCGATAGCGGAGTGTATACTGGCTTCACCATGCGGCATCAATGCGGATTGTATGAAAAGTGCGCCATACCGGGTGTGAAATGCCGCACAGATGCGTAAGGAGAAAATGCACGTCCAGGCGCTTTTCCGCTTCCTCGCTCACTGACTCGCTACGCTCGGTCGTTCGACTGCGGCGAGCGGTATCTACTCACTCAAAAACGAAATGCGGTTATCCACAGAATCAGGGGATAACGCCGGAAAGAACATGTGAGCAAAAGACCAGGAACAGGAAGAAGGCCGCGCCGATGGCGTTTTTCCATAGGCTCCGCCCCCCTGACGAGCATCACAAAAATCGACGCTCTAGTCAGAGGTGGCGAAACCCGACAGGACTATAAAGATACCAGGCGTTTCCCCCTGGAAGCTCCCTCGTGCGCTCTCCTGTTCCGACCCTGCCGCTTACC
>NZ_MIIV01000164.1:0-4149 GCF_001743015.1 Shigella sp. FC1567 | reverse complement strand
GCGCGGAAACTGCTGGGATAACAGCCCAATGGAACGCTTCTTCAGGAGTCTGAAGAACGAATGGATGCCGGTGGTGGGTTACGTAAGCTTCAGCGAGGCAGCTCACGCCATAACGGACTATATCGTTGGATATTACAGCGCACTAAGACCGCACGAATATAACGGTGGGTTACCCCCAAACGAATCGGAAAATCGATACTGGAAAAACTCTAACTCGGTGGCCAGTTTTTGTTGACCACTTCAATCACACTATCAAGCGCATCAAGGGTAGTTTGAAATTCGCTGACCAGTTGCTGCATCCGGGCATGAATTGGCGCTTGTTGAGACTTCGCCTTTGCCAGACCTTGCTCCAGCCCCTGGGCCAGTCCTTCCTGATAGCCCTGCTCATGACCTTGCTGGCGACCTTCGGCAATCCCCGCCTGATAACCTTGCTCATGGGCCTGCATTTGCAGTTGCGCCAGTTGCTGCTCAAGGCTGGGTTCGGCCTCTTCAATGATGGTTTCTTCCGGCTCGACCATGGGCACAAACTCTGCCTGTGGTGGCGCGAGATCGTCCGGCGTCCAGGTTTTCCACGGCAGATTATCAGACATAGGTATCCTCGCCGCTGCCAATTACCATCTCGCCAGTTTCGGCAAGGCGGCGCACAATCAGCAGAATCGCTTTCTGTTCGTTTTCCACCTGCGACAGACGCACCGGACCACGGTTGGCGAGATCGTCGCGCAGAATATCGGCGGCACGCTGCGACATATTGCGCAGGAATTTCTCGCGCAGTGGCTGCTCGGCCCCTTTCAGCGCGATCAACAGCGATTCGGAATCCACTTCCTGCAACAGACGCTGAATGCTGCGATCGTCGACATCCACCAGATTTTCGAACAGGAACATCTCGTCGATAATTTTTTGCGCCAGCTCGCCGTCGAATTCGCGCACGGCGGTAATAACGGCTTCTTCCTGCTGAGTTTTCATCAGGTTGATAATTTCGGCTGCCGTTCTCACGCCGCCCATTTTGCTGCGCTTGAGATTCTGACCGTCGAGCAAGCCATTCAGTACTTCGGTCAGTTCCGCCAGCGCGGCTGGCTGCACGCCGCCAAAGGTGGCGATACGCAACATCACGTCGTGGCGCAGACGTTCATCGAACAACGCCAGAATATCGGCGGCCTGGGCGCGCTTCAGATGCACCAGAATGGTGGCGATAATTTGCGGATGCTCATCGCGAATCAGATCGGCGGCACTCTGCGGCTCCATAAAGTTGAGCGTTTCAATACCGCTGGCGGTATCGCGAGTTTCGAGAATATCTTCCAGCAGGCTGGCGGCACGTTCCTCACCCAGAGCTTTGACCAATACCGAACGCAGATAATCGTTGGCGTTGATATTCAGTGCGGCAAACTGTTCAGCTTCTTGCTCAAACTCCGCCAGCACATCGGTTAGCTGCTTGTTGGAGATCTGCGTGACGTTCGCCATTGCAGCGCTCAGGGTTTGCACTTCGCGCTGGGAGAGGTGCTTGAACACCTCTGCCGCCCGGTCTTCGCCAATGGTCATCAGCAGGATGACGCTTTTATCGGTGCCTGTCAGGTTACTCATGATCGTTATTTATCCACTGGCGAATGACCAGCGCCACCACGCGCGGATCGTTATCAGACATTTCACGGATACGCTGGCTCATGACTTCTGCCCCCAGACGTTGGTTAGCGCGTCGTTGTTGGAGTTGTTCGTCTTTGCTCAGGCGGACTTCCACCGCATCTTCCACTTCCTCACGGGCCTGCGCCTGTTGCTGTACAGCTTTCATCGCCTCGGCGCGACTTGTTAACTGCGGGCGTACCGCTTTCCGCCACAGCAGCCACGCCACCAGCAGTACCAGCAACCAGCGACCGGCAGCCAGCAACTGATCGATAAACGCTTGCTGTTGCCAGAACGGCAGTTCTCCGCCGCTTTCGTCACTGCTATTGAACGGCGAGTTAACGACATTGAGCGAGTCACCGCGTTTTTCAGAAAAGCCCATCGCCTCGCGGGTCAGATCTTCAATTTGCTTCATCTGTTCGTTGCTGAGAGGCAATGGTTTACCGTCTGGCAAGGTTTTGTAATTTACCACTACCGCGACTGACAGACGTTGCACATCGCCCACGTTCATTTTGGTATGACGAATGGTGCGATCGACTTCGTAGTTACTGGTTTCATTCCGCTGTGTGCTACGCGGCCCGCTATTGCTGGTGGTGCTCGCCTGCTGCTGGCGGTTATTTTGATTTGCCGGAGGCGTGCTGATTGGCGCGTTATTCGCAGGTGCCGGTTGATTCGACAACGCCCCCGGTACGCCGCCCGGATAACCGGAACCGCTTTGCTCGCTCTCATTAAGCTGGCGTGAACGAAGCGCCGCATGAGATTCATCACCGTTAGGGCGATACTGTTCTTCCGTTTGTTCTTTACTGGCGAAGTCCAGTTGCGCCGTGACCTGGGCGTGAATATTACCGTTACCAACAATTGGCGACAGGATCGCTTCAATACGCCGCTGAATCCGGCCTTCGACATCGCTGGCATATTTCAACTGAGCGTCATTAAGATCGCGCCCGCTGGTATTGGACAGGGTTAACAGATGTCCACCCTGATCCACCAGCGTGACGTTCCCCGGCGGCAGACCAGCAACCGCGCTGGAAACCAGATGTACAATGGCGCTAATTTGCCCTTCATCGAGTGCGCGGCCGGGTAATAGATTTACCGTCACCGATGCAGAAGGGGATTTTTGTTCACGGACGAATAAAGACGGTTTCGGCATTGCCAGATGTACGCGCGCCCCTTTTACCGGGCCGATAGTTTCGATGGTACGAGAAAGCTCGCCTTCCAGCGCCCGCTGATAATTCACCTGTTCGCTGAACTGGCTGATACCAAACTTTTCCTGATCGAGTAGTTCGAAACCGACCGCGCCGCCTTTGGGCAAACCTTGTTGCGCCAGGCGCAGACGCAGCTCGTGAACTTTATCTGCCGGAACTTCAATAGCGCCGCTGGCTTCGCTGAAGCGGTAAGGAATATTCATTTGCGTCAGTTGGCTGACAATTGCGCCACCATCCTGATCGGAAAGATTGCTGAATAATGTGCGGTAGTCGGGGGCTTTCGCCCACAGGATCAGTGCGACCATGACCGCCACTGCCGCGGAACCGGCAACAATCAATGGAATTTTCGGATTCGCACGCAGGCGATTAAGCCACTCAAGAGATTTTGTCTGGGCTGCAGTCGCATTCATCGCGCACCTCGTGGCTGATTATGGACGGCGTTATTGGCAAAGTGGAACAAGACTCACTCCCGGGTCAGCAAACTCGAAAAATTGACGCTGCCATTATTTGTGCTTTCGTTTTTTTCTATCCGCCAATAAACCCGTTTTTTTGTTGCTATTTAGCGCCTTTGTCTTATTGACTTACTGGTAGGCTTTGCTACCAGAAATTATCCAGGAGACGAAAATGTCAGCGATACAGGGGATTGAAGGGGTTATCAGCCAGTTACAGGCTACGGCGATGAGTGCGCGTGCGCAGGATTCACTGCCGCAACCGACCATTAGTTTTGCCGGGCAGCTGCACGCCGCGCTCGATCGCATAAGCGATACACAAACAGCCGCCCGCACGCAGGCAGAAAAATTCACCCTCGGTGAACCCGGCGTGGCGTTAAACGATGTGATGACCGATATGCAAAAAGCCTCAGTTTCTATGCAAATGGGGATTCAGGTGCGTAATAAGCTGGTGGCGGCGTATCAGGAAGTGATGTCCATGCAGGTGTAGGTTTTGTAACCTGTTGGTAATTACATCCCATCTGCCCGCGTGGGGCATGGATGGGACAAACTCACCCTATTTCTGGTTTAAAATGGATACCTGATCCTGAAAGTTTTCTGCCATCCACGATCCGTAAACGCGATAACATGTTTTGTCTTCGCTTTGCTCATAGGAAGAGTGGGTAATGCTGCCAACTTACTGATTTAGTGTATGATGGTGATTTTAAGGTGCTTGCGTGGCTTCCATTTCCATCAGATGTCCTTCCTGCTCCGCTACTGAAGGCGTGGTGCGTAACGGCAAAAGCACTGCCGGACATCAGCGCTATCTCTGCTCTCATTGCCGTAAAACATGGCAACTACAGTTCACTTACACCGCCTCTCAGCCCGGTACGCACCAGAAA
>NZ_MIIV01000163.1:0-4161 GCF_001743015.1 Shigella sp. FC1567 | reverse complement strand
GGAGCTTGTGGAGCAAGAGCTGTGGGGTGTCTTACTGGCTTATAATCTGGTGAGATATCAGATGATTAAAATGGCGGAACATCTGAAAGGTTACTGGCCGAATCAACTGAGTTTCTCAGAATCATGCGGAATGGTGATGAGAATGCTGATGACATTGCAGGGCGCTTCACCGGGACGTATACCGGAGCTGATGCGCGATCTTGCAAGTATGGGACAACTTGTGAAATTACCGACGAGAAGGGGAAGGGCCTTCGAGAGTGGTAAAGGAGAGGCCCTGGAAATACCCCACAGCCCCGAAAAAGAGCCAGTCAGTTGCTTAACTGACTGGCATTACGGCGTTATGCCGGTATTTTTTTACGGAAGAGGTATCAAATGCGTTTAATTGTGGTGAGCATCATGGTGACCTTGCTGAGTGGCTGTGGCAGCATTATTAGTCGCACTATACCGGGGCAGGGGCATGGCAACCAATATTATCCCGGTGTGCAATGGGATGTGCGTGACTCCGCCTGGCGTTATGTCACAATCCTTGATCTGCCATTCTCCCTGGTTTTTGATACTTTACTGCTGCCGATCGACATTCATCATGGCCCGTATGAGTGATTAACGTTCATCCCACTCATCAGCTGCTGCGCGTCCTTCCTCGGTATCCAGCGGTGGCTCAAGCTGAAATTCCCCCTCGTCCCATTCATGTAATGTATTCTCTTCCTGCCACTCCTGGCGTATCTCTATCTCATCATAGTCGCCATCAAAAACACTTTGCGCGGCTTCACCGCTAAGCATAGGTAAACATTCACCTTCTTCCCCTTCGTCGGCAAAAAACTCAACTTGCCACATGATGTCGCCGTCCTGCAAAACGTATTTTTGGGCATTGAACTGTTGCACATTCGCATCTTCGGCGTCGATGCCGGGGTTGTCTGCAAGAAATTCTTCGCGTGCAGCGTCAATGGCTTCTTCAAGCGTTGCGTACATGGTCATCACGATTCTCCCTTTGAGTTGATGAGGTTTCAGGGAAAAGGATAGCTGATTCTCCGCTTTTGCAAGTATGAAAGGCGAAAAATCAGTTCGATACCTGGGGTATTCGACGACGACGTAGACTGTTCCATGAATAGACTGCGTTGAATAACACTACGCCAGCGGTGACGAGAAATACCGCTCTGAAACCGTAGTTCGCTGAAATCGCTGCTCCCATCAATGGTCCGGTAACGTTGCCAATATCACGAAACGATTGGTTATAGCTGAAGATACGCCCGGCGATCTGGTTGCTCGAGTTGTAAACCAACAATGTCTGTACGGCGGGGAGTAGTGCACCATCGGCGGCACCGAGCAAAAAACGTAAAATCCCAAGTTGCAATGGCGTCTGAACGTAAGACATTGGGATCAACAGCAGTACAGAAAAGATCAGCGCTGTAATCAGGATCTTTTCGGGTCCGATTCGATCGCCAAGTTTGCCGAGTCGTGGTGCACTTAGCAGAGCCGCCACGCCTGGCACCGAGGCGATCATGCCACTGATAAAGGCGACGTTACTGACGTTACCCGCCAGTTCGCGGACATACAGCGTCAGAATGGGGGCAATTGAGCCCGTCGCCACCTGGATGATTAACGTAGTGACAAACAGGCTGAGTACCAGTTTCGGGTTTTTAAGTGATGTCACCACTTCCCGCATGTGCAGCATCTCTTTTTTGCTGACCGGCTGGAATTTTTCTCTGATGCAAAACAGGGTGACGAAAAAGCAGAGTATGAGCACACTGGTGGTAATAAAGAATACCGGACGTAAGCCGTAGCTATCGGCGAGCAGGCCGCCAGCCATTGGGCCGAGCAACGCACCACCAACGCCGCCTGTGGAGAGCGTACCCAGCGCCCAGCCGCTTTTATTACGCGGTACTTGTGTGGCGATAAGAGCATTAGCGTTGGGGACAAATCCGCCAAGTAACCCAAGAAGCGCCCGCAGGATCAAAAACTGCCAGATATTTTGTGCCAGCCCCATCAACACCATCACGATGCCCATGCCGAGGGCAGAGCGTAATAGCATGAGTTTTCGGCCTTTACGGTCGGCGAGTCCACCCCAAAACGGTGAGGCGATGGCCGAAAATAAAAATGTAATGCTGAAGACAATACCGGACCATATTCAGGGCGGAGTGACCGGTAACGCCAAGCTGCTCAACGTAGAGGGGTAAGAAGGGCATTACCAGACTGAAGGCGGCACCGGTAAGAAAACAGCCTAGCCAGGCGACGATCAGGTTTCGTTTCCAGTTTATAGGGGTGTCATTTTCACAGGGTGACATAGCAATCCGCTGTTGGTGCGCCAGGCGCGGTGAACATAAGAAGAAAAGATAAGCACACTAATTATGCGCCCGACTTCCAGGGGGCGCAATCCAGAGAGCTTTTATCGCTAAATCAGGGGGATTTGCTGTGGTAATGCCGGATGCCATTCTGAAGCATCCGGCAGGGGAGATTTAATAGCGTGAAGGAACGCCTTCCGGGCGTGTTTTAAAGCGACGGTGTAACCACATATACTGCTCTGGTGCCATCATGATGCATTTTTCGACCACTTTGTTCATCCACGCGGCGGTAGTTTCGGCATCATCCAGTGGCGGAGAACACTCTGGCGGCAGCATAATCAATTGATACCCTTTGCCATCTGGCTTACGGCGTGGAACGAAGGGCACCAGACATGCGCCGGACATCCGTGCCAGCATCCAGGTTCCGGTCGTGGTCGCAGCCTGCTCAACGGCAAATAACGGGACGAAAACGCTTGAGCGCGGGCCGTAATCATGATCCGGTGCGTACCAGACCACTTCGCCTTTTTTCAGGGCTTTAATCATGCCTTTTAAATCTTTGCGGTCGAGCATCGATTTATTTGAGCGCAAACGGCCCCAGGTTTGTAGCCAGTCAATCAGTGGATTATCGTTCGGGCGGTAAACGCCAATCCCCGGTTCCTGCATACCAAACTGCCGCGCACCCAGCTCCAGTGTCAGAAAATGGATGCCAACTAACAGGATGCCGCGTTTTTGCGCCTGCACGTCACGAATGTGTTCCATGCCGATCACTTCCGTCCAGCGCGCGATTCGGCGGTCCGGCCAGAACCACGCCATGCCGGTTTCCATCAGGCCCATGCCAACGGATTCGAAATTCTTCACCACCATTTTACGGCGTTCTTGTTCGCTCATTTCCGGGAAGCACAGTTCCAGGTTGCGATGCACAATTTTTGCGCGTCGTTTCATAAAACGTAACGCCAGTTTTCCTAATCCACAACCGAGGCGGTAGATAACCGGGTAGGGCAATTGCACGACTAACCAAAGTACGCCAATACCCAACCAGGTTAACCAATAACGCGGATGAAGCAGTGCGGTGGAGAACTTGGGTAGATTCGTCATATCAATCCTGTTTTTCAACCTATTCGGGCAATTGTATGTATTGTCGCATTTTTTCGCCCGCAACCAAAATTTGTGGCTGAAGACTGGGCGAAATTGCCGCGCTTGTAAATAACAAATAATTTTTAATGCGCAAATGTAGCGTAAAATGTGTGGATGTTAATTATCGATAATTGCTATATCATGCCGCGGATTTTTACTTTCCCATCTCGCAGGAACCGTACACCATGCCAGTGTTACACAACCGCATTTCCAACGACGCGCTAAAAGCCAAAATGTTGGCTGAGAGCGAACCGCGAACCACCATTTCGTTTTACAAGTATTTCCACATCGCCGATCCTAAGGCGACCCGTGACGCTTTATATCAGCTGTTTACCGCGCTGAATGTTTTTGGGCGAGTGTATCTGGCGCATGAGGGCATTAACGCGCAAATCAGCGTACCTGCGAGCAATGTTGAAACATTTCGCGCGCAGCTCTGCCTTCGACCCGGCTTTAGAGGGTTTACGCCTGAATATCGCGTTGGATGATGACGGGAAATCCTTCTGGGTACTGCGCATGAAGGTACGTGATCGCATTGTTGCCGACGGTATTGACGATCCTCACTTTGATGCCAGCAATGTTGGTGAGTATCTGCAAGCGGCGGAAGTGAACGCCATGCTTGACGATCCCGATGCACTATTTATCGACATGCTGAAGTGGTCAACAAAAACTGGCCACCGAGTTAGAGTTTTTCCAGTATCGATTTTCCGATTCGTTTGGGGGGAACCCACCGTTATATTCGTGCGGTCTT
>NZ_MIIV01000162.1:0-4168 GCF_001743015.1 Shigella sp. FC1567 | reverse complement strand
AAGCCAAGGGCTACCGCAACCGGGAGCGCTTTAAGCTGGGAGTGATGTTCCACTATGGGAAACTGAATATGGCGTTCTAAGCCTTCCCACCATGATCGGAGAAGACCCTTACGCTTACATACATTACATATAATGTATCGTTTTATAAAAGATGATAAACAATCAATATAAGATAATATATCTATTTTATAGAGGACGTTTTCTATGCCCATAAAAAAGCCCTGTCTAAAACTAAATTTAGATTCTTTGAATGTTGTGAGGTCTGAAATACCGCAGATGCTTTCTGCGAATGAAAGATTGAAAAATAACTTCAATATATTGTACAACCAAATACGGCAATACCCAGCGTACTATTTCAAAGTAGCATCGAACGTGCCAACTTACTCTGATATATGTCAATTTTTTTCTGTCATGTACCAAGGATTCCAGATTGTGAACCATAGTGGAGATGTGTTTATTCATGCATGTCGTGAAAATCCTCAGAGTAAGGGGGATTTTGTTGGGGACAAGTTTCATATTAGTATAGCTAGGGAGCAAGTTCCTCTGGCATTCCAAATTTTGTCTGGTTTATTATTTTCAGAGGACAGTCCTATAGATAAATGGAAGATAACTGATATGAATCGAGTTTCTCAGCAATCTCGTGTGGGGATAGGAGCTCAGTTTACGCTATATGTAAAATCAGATCAGGAATGCTCGCAATATAGTGCTTTATTACTTCATAAAATACGACAATTTATAATGTGTCTCGAGTCTAATCTATTAAGAAGCAAAATCGCTCCCGGGGAGTATCCGGCGTCAGATGTTAGACCTGAAGACTGGAAATATGTCAGCTATCGTAATGAACTACGAAGCGATCGAGATGGAAGTGAAAGGCAAGAGCAAATGTTACGAGAGGAACCATTTTATCGTTTGATGATAGAGTAGAGAAGATGCCAGCTACACCACCTTGTAGCTGGAAAACTGGTTAGAATAACTACGATTAGATTTGGCACAGCGTATGCAGCCTGATTCCTGACCGTGACAGAGCATTCGGCTCATAAACTGCTGAGCTACTCATCTGAAATCCGAACAGTTGTCCACCACTTCAGCGTGCATCTCCTGTTTGAGTCGTTTGATTGCTTTTCGGGATATTAACCTGTCGGATTTTGCATTAGTTAATGCTCCCATCAGGCCTTCATCTTTTCCAGTGCCTATTTTCCTGTTCTCCTTTTGCACAATATAATCAGATCATCTGTATCGTTGACGAGCTCGCTATCTTATAGGAGCATTCTGAATAAGCTACCTCCTTGTAAGGAGGCTTTTACTATTAGTAACTGCAATCTAATAGTATTATAACATCTCTATGGTTGTCTTCTATGCCGTTAAATAAAACATTTTCATCTAGTATATTTTCAACAAAAAATTCGTTATCAACAGATATGTCTGTTAACAGAGATAATAGAACAATAACAAGTTCTATTATGAGGGTCTCAAACTCCAGTGAACTAATTCAGTTTAAGAATAAAACAGCACCTTATTTTTCAGAAAAGAGAAATGTGAAGGTAAATATAAATGGAGTGGCAAAAGATATATATGGAAGACAAATAGTTTGCCGTCACCTAGCTTCCTATTGGGAAATGAATTTTATGGAAACAAATGGGAAGGTAAACTATCAGCTTCTTAGCACCCCTGATGCTATTGCAAAAAATGTATGTTTGGAAAAAACGGAAGATTTTTCAAAATCACCAGCTTATATTTATTTTGTGGAAAATAAAAAGTGGGGAACAGTTATTACTAATTTTTTTTATAACATGAAAAAAAATGGAGACTTTGTCAGAACATTATCAGCATGCACATTAAACCACCAAATGGCGTTAGGGTTGAAAATAAAGCGCGTACAAGAAAGTGAAAAATGGGTTGTTCAGTTTTTCGATCCTAATCGAACTGTTACTCATAAACGTACTGTATTTACTTGTGATAGCCATTTCGAACTGAGTCAATTATCCGCTAAGGATTTTTTTGATGATTTTTATTGGAAAATTTATGGTCTGGAGCAACCCGGGCAGGTAATATTTGAAGATAGGCATAATTCCCCTCTAACAAACACAGTGAAACTTTTACCAGATGAATTGATCAATTCCAGAGTTATATATCATGCGATAACAAAGAATCTGACAGAAGTATTATTTATACTGATGGAAAAATACAAAAATGGTGAAATTTCTCAATCTAAACTGGTGAACCTTCTGGCCACGAGAAGCTCTGATGGTACTCCTGCATTTTATATAGCACTTCAAAACGGATGTTCAGACATTATTCAAGTATATGGTAAGATATTAAATATGTGCAATCTTAGTCAAGAAACAATACTTACATTGCTTGCTGCGGTAGGGGCAAACAATGTGCCGGGTTTATGCATGTCTTTTATGAACGGACATGTAGACACAATAAAAGCCTATGGGGAAATAGTCTTTAAAACCCCGTTAACTTCCGATAAGAGATTATATCTATTAGCTGCGAAAGACAGCCATGATTTACCTGGGTTATTTTTTGCATTGCAGAATGGACATGCAGATAGTATTCGTATGTTCGGAAGTCTGCTTAATAAGAAAATGCTTAGTAGTGAACAAATTAAAGAATTATTGAAAGTAAAGCATGGGTTGTTTATGGCACTTCAAAATGGGCACACAAAGGCCATTATGGCGTATGGAGATATACTAAAAATACTCCCCCCTCACCAGGAATATATAGATGAATTATTATGGATAAAAAATCCCAACGGTACATCAGGACTTTTTATGGCATTTTATAATGGCCATACCGAAACAATACGTGCCTTTTGTAATATTCTAAAAAACTATAGTTTTACCACAAGACGATTGGTCGAAATGCTGTCCGCAACTAATAAAGATGGTATTCCTGGTGTATTTGTATCTGTAGTAAATAGAGACAAAGAAACAATATTAGAGTATTGTAGAATAATAAAAGAGAACAATCTGGAACCGGATACTATAGCAGAACAATTTTCAAAGAAGATGAAAAAAACGTTTATTGAAATAATAAATAGATTTAATCATTTTTTATGAGACTGTAATTTAAATTGTGTAACTACCTGTTTTTGATATGTTCACTCCAACAAGGTGTAGTGACCGGGTAACTGCCAACTTTCAGGCAACCACCTCGATTGGCAACCTTGTTTCCATATCGAGTTCAAATATCCCGTAGGGGTTTACATGGGCGTAAACTGATGATTGTTCAGGTTTCCATGGTATGGCCAAATCTTCTTCATGGATAAAGGTCACATCCAGAGGGTGAGTATTTCCAGTTGCCCGTAATATCGTCGGCTCAATATCATGCGCGTTCATCGGTATCATCGATGCCAGGAAAGCCCACTGGTCAGGATAAGGCCGGAAGGTGGTATCAACAAAAATGTTACCAGGATATGCCGCGCCAGCGGCATGTAAGGCGGCACTCCGTTGTTGCACATGGCAGAGGAGTAAAACCGCCGAAGCCCGGCGTAAGCCGGTACGGTCGTCCGGATATCACCGATCCTCCTCCAGCCCTGCGAGGCAATGCGGCCTGTCAGCGATGAAAATGCCTCTGTGCGCGGTCGGAGTGGTCCCGACAAGGGGTTACTTTTACCGTTACCTCTGTGGACGTAACCGCACTCAAAGAAACTGTATATACCAGACCAGTTGTATCAAGCTTATCTGAGGTAGCCTGAGTTTAACGGACACTCCTTCCTGAAATAGAATGGCATCAGAAGGAGCCAATAATGAGCAGAAAAACCCAACGTTACTCTACGGAGTTTAAAGCCGAAGCCGTCAAAACGGTTCCTGAAAATCAGCTTTCGATCAGTGAAGGCGCTTCCCGATTATCTGTTCCTGAAGGCACTTTAGGACAATGGGTTACCGCCGCAAGAAAAGGGCTCAATACACCAGGCTCCCGCACAGTGGCTGAGCTGGAATCTGAAGTTATGCAACTGCGTCAGGCTTTAAATGAAGCACGACTTGAGCGAGATATATTAAAAAAAGCAACAGCGTATTTTGCCCAGGAGTCGCTGAAAAATACGCGTTAGTCGAACAATGGCGACAACAATTCCCTGTTGAAGCGATGTGTCGGGTACCTGGTGTATCCAGGAGCGGTTATTACGACCGGGTACAGCATGCCCCCTCAGACAGAAAACAAA
>NZ_MIIV01000161.1:0-4172 GCF_001743015.1 Shigella sp. FC1567 | reverse complement strand
CTCTGTGCTAAAATTTCTTTTTTTCATTGGAGCACCTGTGTTGTTCTGAGGTGAGCATATCACCTCTGTTCAGGTGGCCAAATTCAGTGTGCCACTTCAGCTTGCGTTTGCAGTACCGCGTTGCCTATGGTGACGGTGGTTTTAGCGAACTGCAAAGCGCTATTCGCATTCATGGTAACGCGGTGGAATATATTCCCATCGCGATTGTGCTGATGCTGTTTATGGAAATGAATGGCGCAGAAACCTGGATGGTGCATATTTGCGGCATCGTTTTGCTTGCTGGTCGTCTGATGCATTATTACGGTTTTCATCACCGTCTGTTTCGCTGGCGACGTTCCGGCATGAGCGCCACCTGGTGTGCGCTGTTGCTGATGGTGCTGGCGAATCTTTGGTATATGCCCTGGGAGTTGGTTTTCTCCCTGCGTTAGCGCACAATACGCCACTTTCTTTTTCCCGGATTTTTACGTTATGTCTCACCGCGACACGCTATTTTCTGCCCCTATCGCCAGACTGGGCGACTGGACCTTTGATGAACGGGTAGCTGAAGTCTTCCCGGATATGATCCAGCGTTCCGTTCCCGGCTATTCCAATATTATTTCCATGATTAGTATGTTAGCCGAGCGCTTCGTTCAACCTGGTACGCAGGTTTACGATCTGGGTTGTTCTCTGGGCGCGGCGACGCTCTCGGTGCGTCGCAACATTCATCATGATAATTGCAAAATTATTGCCATCGACAACTCCCCGGCGATGATTGAACGCTGCCGTCGTCATATTGACGCCTATAAAGCCCCTACGCCAGTAGACGTCATTGAAGGTGATATTCGCGATATCGCCATTGAAAACGCATCGATGGTGGTGCTGAATTTTACCCTGCAATTCCTGGAACCTTCCGAGCGCCAGGCATTACTGGATAAAATTTATCAAGGACTGAACCCGGGCGGCGCGCTGGTGCTTTCGGAAAAATTCAGTTTCGAAGATGCCAAAGTTGGTGAACTGTTGTTCAACATGCACCACGACTTTAAACGTGCCAACGGTTACAGCGAACTGGAGATCAGCCAGAAGCGCAGCATGCTGGAAAACGTGATGCTGACCGATTCCGTGGAAACCCATAAAGCACGCCTGCATAAAGCCGGTTTTGAGCATAGCGAGCTGTGGTTCCAGTGCTTTAACTTTGGTTCACTGGTGGCATTAAAAGCAGAGGACGCTGCATGATCGACTTTGGTAACTTTTATTCTCTGATTGCCAAAAATCATCTTTCACACTGGCTCGAAACGCTGCCCGCGCAGATTGCTAACTGGCAGCGCGAGCAGCAGCACGGGCTGTTTAAGCAGTGGTCCAACGCGGTGGAATTTCTGCCTGAAATTAAACCGTATCGTCTGGATTTATTGCATAGCGTAACCGCCGAAAGCGAAGAGCCACTGAGCACCGGGCAAATTAAACGCATTGAAACGCTTATGCGGAACCTGATGCCATGGCGCAAAGGGCCGTTCTCACTGTATGGCGTCAACATCGATACCGAATGGCGTTCCGACTGGAAATGGGATCGTGTTCTGCCCCATCTTTCTGATTTAACCGGACGCACCATTCTGGATGTCGGCTGCGGCAGCGGTTATCACATGTGGCGCATGATTGGCGCAGGCGCGCACCTCGCGGTGGGGATCGACCCTACGCAACTGTTTCTGTGCCAGTTTGAAGCGGTGCGTAAACTACTGGGTAACGATCAGCGCGCACATTTGTTACCGTTAGGTATTGAACAGCTTCCGGCACTGAAAGCCTTTGATACCGTCTTTTCGATGGGCGTGCTTTACCATCGCCGTTCGCCGCTGGAGCATCTCTGGCAGTTGAAAGATCAACTGGTGAATGAGGGTGAACTGGTGCTGGAAACGCTGGTTATTGATGGCGATGAGAACACGGTGCTGGTACCAGGCGATCGTTACGCGCAAATGCGTAATGTCTATTTCATCCCTTCCGCGCTGGCGCTGAAAAACTGGCTGAAGAAGTGTGGTTTTGTAGATATCCGCGTTGTGGATGTGTGCGTTACCACTACTGAAGAGCAGCGACGCACTGAATGGATGGTTACCGAATCTCTGTCCGATTTCCTCGACCCACATGATCCGAGTAAGACAGTTGAAGGTTATCCTGCGCCTAAACGCGCGGTGCTGATTGCGCGCAAGCCGTAAAGGTCTGGTATTACTGCCGGATGCAGCGTGAATGCCTTATCCGGCCTACAAACCCTTGCTAATTCAATCTATTGCAGGGACTATGTAGGCCTGATAAGCATAGCGCATCAGGCAGTTTTACGTTTGCATAACCTCAGCGCCCGTTTCCGGGCGCTATTCACTTCTTACGCCTGAACAGCAGGCTTATCAAATGCCGTTAACTTCGGTGCGTTACCCGTATATTTTTCGATATACACCAGCGCAGAGTTACCGGCACAGGCATTTGCCAGCTGCGAGCTGGGGATATCCGCCGTTAACACGTTCGCACTGCCGTTTTTACACAAGCCATTTTCCAGATCTGGCCATGCACCTTCATGCACGCATACCACGCCTTTTTTGATCCCGTCAGTCACCACCGCGCCTGTCAGAATCTGACCACGTTTGTTCCACACACGCACCAGATCACCATTCGCAATACCAAAGCGAGCAGCATCTTCGGTATGAATAGTGATTGGTTCACGATCTGCAACCGCATATTTTTTACGCAGTTCCGCATAGTTAAGCTGACTATGTAAACGGTGTGCCGGATGTGCGGTCAGAAGCTGCAACTGCTTCTCGTCGGCGGTACCCTTCCACTCATCAGGCGCAAGCCAGGTTGGATGTGCCGGGCAATCCTTATAGCCAAATTTTTCCAGCGTTTTGGAGTAAATCTCAATTTTGCCGCTTGGCGTACCCAGCGCATTTTTCACCGGATCGGCGCGGAAATCAGCATAACGAACGTACTGTTCGTTCTTCTCGCTGCGGCGCATTTCGATCAGTTTATTTTGCTGCCAGAAGGCATTAAACATCGGCATAGTCACGCGTTGCGCACGGGCACCTTTCTGAGCGGCATCATAGAAAAATTTCAGCCACGCCATTTCATCTTTACCTTCGGTATAGATCTCTTTTCCGCCAGGTTTCAGTAATTCCGCAAGATCGGCAAACACATCAAAATCGTTTCGCGCTTCAAATTGCGGAGCGACAGCCTGCTTCATCGGCACAATATGCTGGTTGCTGTAATCACCGGTCATCGTCAAGTCATTGCGCTCAAACGATGTGGTGATCGGTAATACGATATCTGCATGTTTAGCAGCTGCGGTCCAGTAGCATTCAGAAACGACGATCATCTCCGGTTTCTGCCATGCTTTAATCAGACGATTAGTATCCTGGTGATGGGTAAAGTTACCGCCACCCGCCCACCAGATCATTTTGATATTCGGATACGTTTGCTCTTTACCGTTATGCTGATATTTGCCGCCAGGATTTTCCAGCGCATCGACGATACGGGCAACAGGAATCGCCCTCATTCCGCCATCATCAGCGGCCTCGCTGGCCTGTCCGGCAATCGCCGCAGACATTTCCGGCAGCACGCCGCCAACACGTGTCGGGTTGCCACCATTGGAGTAATGATAAGAGAAACCAAAACCGCCGCCCGGTGTACCAATCTGCCCTAACACCGCCGCCAGCGTCACCAGCATCCAGTGTTTCTGTTCACCATATTGCTGGCGCTGAATTCCCCAGCCTGCCATTCCCCGTTTAGCGTGAGCGCCTTGATACCTTCTTCACTTAATGTGGCTAGCGCCAGCCGTTGACCTGCCGCCAGGTAGAGCGTGTTTTCACTGCCCTGCATTTGATAACCCTGCAACAGAACGATCGGCTGTTTGCCACTGGCATCAACGACGGTGAGATCGGTACCAGGATTCACGGTAGCCAGCTCGCCTATGCGGTAATGACTCCAACTTACTGATAGTGTTTTATGTTCAGATAATGCCCGATGACCTTGTCATGCAGCTCCACCGATTTTGAGAACGACAGTGACTTCCGTCCCAGCCTTGCCAGATGTTGTCTCAGATTCAGATTATGTCGCTCAATGCGCTGAGTGTAACGCTTGCTGATAACGTGCAGCTTTCCCTTCAGGCGTGATTCATACAGCGGCCAGCCATCCGTCATCCATACCACGACCTCAAAGGCCGA
>NZ_MIIV01000160.1:0-4268 GCF_001743015.1 Shigella sp. FC1567 | reverse complement strand
CCCATAATGCGTGCACTGGCGCGACATCCGACGCCATTCATGGCCATATCAATGATTTTCTGGTGCGTACCGGGCTGAGAGGCGGTGTAAGTGAACTGTAGTTGCCATGTTTTACGGCAATGAGAGCAGAGATAGCGCTGATGTCCGGCAGTGCTTTTGCCGTTACGCACCACGCCTTCAGTAGCGGAGCAGGAAGGACATCTGATGGAAATGGAAGCCACGCAAGCACCTTAAAATCACCATCATACACTAAATCAGTAAGTTGGCAGCATTACCGAAAATTTAAAATAAGAAAAATTGATGAATGAGCAAAAAAATCAAGAGAGAAACGTTTCGCTAATAAATAATACCACGCTTAATCACAAATCCGATGTAAACATCCTAATAAATTAATGAGGAAAATATCTTTTTCTGATATCCCGTTACGCAAATAAATAATATGATAATTATTTGAAGTCAGACCAGAGTTTTAATTTGAAGCAGTTGCACCATGACAGTGCGTATAATCAGGATGAATTGAGTAACCCTTCAACGACGGGGTTACTCAAGATTGAGGAAGGATTATCGTTCGGCGACCAGGCGAATAATATCTTCGTCATCAACCGATTTTTGACTCTCAATGGTCTTTTTATCTGCTTTCTCTGGTTCGTTTGCTTCGCACAAACGACGTAAAAGTGCATTTTGACGTTTTTGCTGATCCAGCAACGCCTCAAGCAGTTCAATCTGTTCGTTAGTCCGTGAACTGGCACGATTGATAAAAAACCACAAGATGAGCCCGATAAGAAGAACTACCACCGATACAACCAAAGACGCAATGTTCATCACGCCTGAATTTACAACTTCGTTCATTTCACCACCTCTGAGTAGAGGCGCTATTCTACCACTGCTGGAGAGGAAGAAAATCTAGTGCTGAAAAAATGATATCACCACGGGATAAACTGGTTAATGGCACAAATTCCGCTGAAAAATTGTACATCCTGATCGCACATCATGTTGAATACCTGCGCCCAAAGCAGCAAGCAAGCCAACACCACGACAACCAGAACGACCCATCGAAACTTTTTCACTCCAATCTCCGCTTCACCTACCTTATGTCATTAAACTAGCATGCGTTAGTTAAACAGCGCCTAACTATGTCGATATTCGTGCTTTTTCGGAATGAGTAGCTTGCTTCAGCGCATATTGCCGCTACGATTAAGCGAACATAAAAAGAGAAGAGGTTGTAATGCGATTCATCATTCGCACAGTTATGCTGATAGCACTGGTATGGATAGGATTATTACTCAGCGGATATGGCGTTTTGATTGGAAGCAAAGAGAATGCCGCAGGATTAGGTTTGCAATGTACCTATCTGACTGCCAGAGGCACCAGCACGGTACAATACTTGCACACTAAAAGTGGTTTCTTGGGGATAACAGATTGCCCACTGTTACGTAAAAGCAATATCGTGGTCGATAATGGTTAAGGGTAATAAATAACCAGATTCTCACTCATGAGTAAAATATTCTTATAGCAAGCGCGTTTAATATAACGCACCTTCAACTTTATTTTTCTCATGCTAAATAAAGAACCTGTCTGTTTGATATTCCGACAGGTTCTTACTCTCATCAGAACGGATAGTCGTGATAACCCATTTGGGCAGAAATTTTGCGCGCTGCGGTATGCAACATTGCGACATATTCCTGTAAACGCTCTTCAGAGAAACGCAACGTCGGGAAGGAGATGCTCAAACCGGCAATGACCACGCCAAAGCGATCAAATACCGGTACCGCAATGCATCGCAGCCCTTCTTCCTGCTCTTCGTTATCTTCGCCATACCCCTGCTCGCGCACCTGGTCCAGAACGGGTAATAACGCTTCTGTACTGGTGATGGTCCGCTCGGTACTGCGTTTATACTCCACGCCCTCAAGAATTTGCTTCACTTCATCGCGATCGCGCCATGCCAGCAGTACCTTACCAATCGCGGTGCTGTACAGCGGATTACGACGCCCAATCCGTGAATACATGCGCAAATTGTACATAGAGTCAATTTTGTGAATGTAAACAATACTGTCTTCGTCCAGTGCGCCGAGGTGGATAGTTTCTTTGGTCAGGCGGGAGATCTCACGCATCTGGATATCTGCGCTACGAATTAAATCGACGTTTTGTAACGCGCGAGCGCCCAGTTCAAACAATTTCAGGGTCAGGGAATATTTCTCCGACTCCCCTTCCTGCGCCACATAACCTAAGGTTTTCATGGTCTGTAAAAAGCGATAAACGGTGCTTTTTGACATCATGACGCGCTGCGACAGCTCGGTTATCCCTATTTCGCGCTCTTCACCCAGCGCCTGCAAAATGCCAAAAACTTTTAGCACGGAAGATACAGAATCAGGCTGTTTATCCAGATCTGCGTTAGCCATTTATCACCTCATTGCGAGTGTTTTATAAAAATCAGAACTGTTTTTTATTATAATTTCGCACCAGGGGGGTCGCAATCCATCTTTTGCCGGTTAGTTACAATTCTGCGACATCCACCGTGAATATCAGTGCTAGAATCATACCCCTGTTGATTATTCACCAAAGATATAAAATTCCTATGCCAAAAGTTCAGGCCGACGGCCTGCCATTGCCCCAGCGATACGGTGCGATATTAACCATTGTGATTGGTATTTCGATGGCTGTCCTTGACGGCGCAATCGCCAACGTCGCCCTGCCAACAATCGCCACGGACCTTCATGCCACGCCAGCCAGTTCCATCTGGGTAGTGAACGCCTATCAAATCGCCATTGTCATCTCCCTGCTCTCGTTTTCGTTTCTGGGCGATATGTTTGGCTATCGACGTATTTATAAATGCGGTCTGGTCGTTTTTCTGTTGTCTTCACTGTTCTGCGCCCTTTCTGATTCGCTGCAAATGCTCACCCTTGCGCGTGTCATACAAGGTTTCGGCGGTGCAGCGTTGATGAGCGTTAATACCGCACTTATCCGCCTGATCTATCCACAACGTTTTCTGGGGAGAGGGATGGGCATAAACTCGTTTATTGTTGCCGTCTCTTCTGCTGCCGGGCCGACAATTGCTGCAGCAATCCTCTCCATCGCATCCTGGAAATGGTTATTTTTAATCAACGTACCGTTAGGTATTATCGCCCTGCTTCTGGCGATGCGTTTTCTGCCACCCAATGGTTCTCGCGCCAGTAAACCCCGTTTCGACCTGCCCAGCGCCGTGATGAACGCGTTAACCTTCGGCCTGCTTATCACTGCGTTGAGTGGTTTCGCTCAGGGGCAATCGCTGACGTTAATTGCTGCGGAACTGGTGGTAATGGTTGTTGTTGGTATTTTCTTTATTCGCCGCCAGCTTTCTCTTCCCGTACCGCTGCTACCGGTGGATTTACTGCGTATCCCGCTGTTTTCACTTTCTATTTGCACATCTGTTTGCTCTTTCTGCGCACAAATGCTGGCAATGGTTTCCCTGCCCTTTTACCTGCAAACCGTGCTCGGGCGTAGTGAAGTCGAAACAGGTTTACTTCTGACACCGTGGCCGTTAGCAACGATGGTGATGGCTCCGTTGGCAGGCTATTTGATTGAACGCGTACATGCAGGATTGCTGGGTGCTCTAGGGTTGTTCATCATGGCTGCGGGGCTTTTTTCCCTGGTTCTGCTGCCCGCGTCACCTGCGGATATCAATATTATCTGGCCGATGATCTTATGTGGCGCTGGATTTGGCTTGTTCCAGTCACCCAATAACCACACCATTATTACCTCCGCTCCTCGCGAACGTAGCGGTGGAGCCAGTGGCATGTTAGGAACGGCTCGTCTACTGGGTCAGAGTAGCGGCGCGGCACTGGTGGCGCTGATGCTAAATCAGTTCGGTGATAATGGTACGCACGTTTCGCTGATGGCTGCGGCTATTCTGGCAGTGATTGCTGCCTGTGTCAGTGGTTTACGTATCACTCAGCCACGATCCAGGGCATAAAAAAAGCGCGTCGATCAGGACTAATGCCAGTCAGTTAAGCAACTGACTGGCTCTTTTTCGGGGCTGTGGGGTATTTCCAGGGCCTCTCCTTTACCACTCTCGGGAAGGCCCTTCCCCTTCTCGTCGGTAATTTCACAAGTTGTCCCATACTTGCAAGATCGCGCATCAGCTCCGGTATACGTCCCGGTGAAGCGCCCTGCAATGTCATCAGCATTCTCATCACCATTCCGCATGATTCTGAGAAACTCAGTTGATTCGGCCAGTAACCTTTCAGATGTTCCGCCATTTTAATCATCTGATATCTCACCAGATTATAAGC
>NZ_MIIV01000159.1:0-4275 GCF_001743015.1 Shigella sp. FC1567 | reverse complement strand
TGTCGCCATTGTTCGATTAACGCGTATTTTTCAGCGACTCCTGTGCAAAATACGCTGTTGCTTTTTTTAATATATCTCGCTCAAGGCGAGCTTCATTTAACGCCTTACGCAGTTGCAGAATTTCAGATTCCAGTTCAGCCACCGTGCGGGAACCAGGAGTACCGAGCCCTTTTCTGGCGGCGGTAACCCATTGTCCTAAAGTGCCTTCAGGAAGGGATAATCGGGAAGCGCCTTCACTGATCGAAAGTTGATTTTCAAGAACCGTTCTGACAGCTTCGGCTTTGAACTCTTTAGAGTAACGTTGGTTTTTTCTGCTCATTATTAGCTCCTTCTGATGCCATTCTATTTCAGGAAGGAGTGTCCGTTAAACTCAGGCTACCTCAGTCATCAATCCTCTGCTTAATGGCAACGACAATTATCCGACTTAAATCACAAATCAGACACATGACATAACAGAGCTTGCGAGGTAACACATCGTCCGGTTTCTTCCACCATCGCACCGGACCAGCGACCATGAGGGGACAACGCCGCGCTCCGTTAACGCGGTAAACCCCGGTGTGTATCGTTTTTGATTATCCCCGCACACTCGCGCAGAGGAGTCTCCCGGTCGGGCTGCGGTCTCTGTTAATGCGGGGATACGGCGACAATACCGCGCATGGTTAATAAGGTCGCTCAACACACTGGCTGTAATGCAGCGGATACCATGCGGCATTTAGCGGCATTCATCGTACACTCAACGGTTAGCTCTTCATTCGTGGCATTCACCTGAAAGGTCCGGGAGTGTAATTGCGTACATTTACCACTGAACGAACCTTCAACAAGAACACGACCACGCTGCAAAATACGGAACGGAATTGTTCCCTGAAAAGGCTTTACGGTTACCAGTAATTTCTTCATGCATTCTCCGGATAACAAAAATACTAGTTAATACACTGAGTGCGGATATATTCCTGCGCCCCTTCCAGTTGCTTCTGCATTGTCATCAACCGCTCTCTGAGGGTGAAATAATCCCGTTCAGCGGTGTCTGCCAGTCGGGGGCCGGTTGCATTATCCATTCCGGAGGTGCCGGTGGCTTCACGCACGGTACCGGAGCAGGTGGCGTTGATCCGCAGGCGCTTACGACCAGCGGCAACATCACGCTGGCGCTGCTGCATGTCAGTAATGGTTGCGTTTGCCAGCTCCAGCTCTCTGGCTTTTTTATCGCGCTGCGCTTTGTAGGTGATGGCGTTATCACGGTAATGGTCTGTTGCCAGCCACAGCGCACCACAGACCACCAGCAGAATAACGGTAAACGCGGAAAGCATTCGGTTTATGTTCACCCCAGCAGCCCCGACGAAGACAACATCATCCAGGCCATGGAAAGAAAAAGAGCAACCAGCATTAGTGAAAATGAAATGCCGACAATTACACAGAGGATCTTCGCCAGCGTTATGAGTTTGTCTGACATGCTTAATCCTCCCTTCACGATTTCAACGCAATGACCAGTTTTGCCAGCCCATACAGCATCGGGGACACAGCAACACCGACCGCCACCCACTTAATGGCAAAAGCCAGTGCTCTGCTGATGTCATCAGTTACAGGCGCTTTCAGTTCAAGGCCGTTTTTCATGGTCAACCTCAACAGAATTCGTTTATACTTCGCCATGTTCTCCCTTGCCTTACTCAAGGTCAGAAACACAAAACCCCGCCTGGTGCCAACAAACGGGGTTTTTACTTTTATTCACTTACGTTTCGCCAGTTCGCAGGATTTCGTGTTATCCG
Organism: Shigella sp. FC1567; assembly: GCF_001743015.1. Classification (NCBI taxonomy): domain Bacteria; kingdom Pseudomonadati; phylum Pseudomonadota; class Gammaproteobacteria; order Enterobacterales; family Enterobacteriaceae; genus Shigella; species Shigella sp. FC1567. Next base: position 2,515 of record NZ_MIIV01000159.1, on the reverse strand, counting down.
TCCGCGTGCTCATGCCTTATTTTCAGCAAAATATTCTGCTTATCTGTCGATGTCCCAGCACGCCAGCGCACTTTCCTGGTCTCGCCGGGATACCTGACCGTAGCAATTATTTGAGCGGATACGGCAGTCTCTGCCACCGTCCTTAATCCACCAGCGAATCGCTTCGCATGCTCCCCTGCGGTCACCAGCATTAATCCGTCTGTAAAACGTCGACGGGAAACACTTACCGGGGCCAATGTTATAGGGACAAAATGACGCGATACCCGCTTTCTGGGGTTCGGTCAGCGGCACTTTAATATTGCGCTCCACCCATGCCAGCGCCTTATCACGCTCAATGGCGTTGACCTGGTCGCATTTTTCCTTCGACAACTTCATGCCCGGGACGACAGGTTTACTATCCACCAGGATGGCACCGCGGCAGATGGTCCAGATACCCGCGCCATCACGGTATGCCGTGGTGTGGTTACCTTCCTTTTCATCCAGAAACTGGTCGAGGATTTCAGGCGCAGGCGCACCTGCGGCAATCAGCGCCAGAACGGCAGCCGACAGGCCGTATTTGATTTTGGTGTTCATGGATATTTATCAGGGTTTATCGATTTCAAATCCCTGGATATGTTAAGTCTTCAGGCCAGCGGTGGAGTCTTCAGAGAACCAGTAATTATTCCCGGTAGTTTTCCTCTGTAGGTTATCAACACATCCTGCGCCTCTAAAATTACGGGGCGCTTTTCCGGCAACGGACCATCCCCTTCACATAACCCGGCAGCAACATCCATGAAAAACTGCTTCGCCTGCTTTTTCGCCTCAGCTTCGTAAAACTCCAGCGTGGCATCTTCAGTACGGTCAAGACTAATCGCCACATCTGGCAACAACAGTGACGGATACCCACCAATTTCCAGTGCCACAGTAACAGTAATCTTATTCGGGTAATTATTTATCCCTTTAACAACCAGTTCGTATTTTTTCTTCATCGCTTTACTCTCCCCGCGCCGCCTTACGACGGTCCTCTCTGATTTTGAAATACAGGTTAGTCAGATATGTCAGCAGCCCAAACAACAGACTCCCCAGCACGCCTATTGCCGCCCACTGAGACGGGGAAAACCTGTCCAGCAACTGCAGGAACCAGTAGCCCGTTCCCACCGCTGACGTGGTGTATGACACACCTGTTGTGATTTTTTCCATCTGGTACATACCCCGTCTCCCGCAATCCGGAAGCTCACAACAATATAAAGACCACCGGCACACACCGATGGTCCCTTGCGCATGCTTACATCATCATGTCGCTGTCAGGTGTAGGTTCACCGCCATCTGAAGCACTCCCGTCACCCGCGATACCTTCCGGCTCAGGAACCGCTGCTACGCCCAGCAGCTCATCCAGAATGGCATCCACTTCTGCATCAAGACGCGACTCAAGATTCTGGCGAAGTTTCTGTTTCAGTGCGCTCCGGACTTCTTCAGAGCGCAGGACTTCCTTCACTGCCTCTGCAGTGACCAGGGATGTGATTTCTGACATGGGATTTTCTCGCTGAAAGGGGTTGTTAAGGAGTAACGGGTTCTTCGGGTTTGCTTCCGGCTGACTGACTGGCGCTGATTTTCTCAGCGGCCCTTTTATCAATCTGCCTGCACCAGAAATCGCGCACAGCCCTGTACCCACCCGAAAGAAGATACAGCACACAGACCGCCGTACAGAAGTACAGCATCACCTGATGAATAAATGTCATAATTTCTTACCGTTATGGTTGACAATGAGAATTGTTTTCATTTAAAAAACCAATGTACGAAAGCATCTTTTCTTTACATTCTCCATTGGGATTACCTCCGCCAGCTTCCATTCCTGCCGCTGGCGGCTTTTTTTAGCAATTATGCGGCTGCTCCAGCTTTGTTTGCTTTAACTTCCACCGTATCAATAAGTACAGGGTAGGTTTCTGCACTACCTGTAATATCCGTAATGACAAACCTGTTGAGTCCATTAGCAGTATTGGCCCATTTCACCAGGTCAAACGCCTGTCCATCCACACCATCAAGCACCGGAGTAACATTAATGCTGTTACTGCCCTTAAATTTAAATGCAAGCGTATGCCAGTCATGGTCGAATGCGCCAAACGTGCCAAGTTCTTTTTGTTGATTAACTGTATGATGGTATGCAACATTAATACTGGCTTTATCTGTCTGGACAAAGAAAGAACTCAGATGGCCTTCACCACCCTCACCCGGCCATTCCGCTATTCGCCAGTGAACCGCCCCGGGAATCCTGGAGACTAAACTCCCTGAGAAAGAGGTAAACAGGATGACTAAAAATACTCGTTTTTCCCCCGAAGTCCGTCAGAGGGCGATTCGTATGGTTCTGGAAAGTCAGGGCGAATATGACTCACAGTGGGCGGCAATTTGTTCCATTGCCCCAAAGATTGGCTGTACACCGGAGACTCTGCGTGTCTGGGTACGCCAGCATGAGCGGGATACCGGAGGCGGTGATGGCGGGCTCACCACCGCTGAACGTCAGCGTCTGAAAGAGCTGGAA